>DAHVSI010000093.1 GCA_027324645.1 Castellaniella sp.
GTCGGTGCCTGGCACGATTATGAGGCCGCTGAGCAGGCGATGCAGGACGCACGCGAGCTCATGGACGAGCCAGACATGCGCGATCTGGCTAGCGAAGAGTATGAGTCTGCCAGTGCGCGTATCGATGCCCTGACCGAAGAACTGCGTGTGTTGCTGCTTCCCAAAGACCCCGATGATCGCCGCAGTGTGTTGCTGGAAATCCGGGCGGGCACGGGTGGCGACGAAAGCGCGCTGTTTGTTGGCGATCTATTGCGCATGTATATGCGTTACGCCGAAGCCCAAGGCTGGCAAACTCAAATTCTGTCTGAACACCCCTCCGAGATGGGGGGCTACAAAGAAGTTATTGCCAGTGTCACGGGGCAGGGCGTATATGGTCAGCTCAAGTTCGAGTCGGGCGCCCATCGCGTGCAGCGGGTGCCTGAAACCGAGACCCAGGGCCGTATTCACACGTCGGCGTGTACGGTCGCTGTGCTGCCCGAGGCCGATCCGGCCGTTGATATACAGATTAATCCTGCTGATTTGCGGGTGGACACATTCCGGGCAAGTGGGGCCGGCGGCCAACACGTCAACAAAACGGATTCGGCCGTGCGCATTACCCATATGCCAACAGGCACGGTGGTTGAATGTCAGGACGATCGCTCGCAGCATCGCAACCGGGAAAAGGCCATGCAGGTCCTGGCAGCGCGTTTAAAAGACCAGCAGGAACAGGCCCAGACAGACCGGGAGGCGGCCGAGCGCCGCACGCTGGTAGGGACGGGCGACCGCTCTGAGCGTATTCGTACATACAATTTTCCCCAAGGCCGGGTCACCGACCACCGCATCAACCTGACGTTATACAAGCTGGCAGGCATTATGCAGGGTGAACTGGGCGAACTGACCGAAGCCTTGCTGGCTGAGCATCAGGCGCGCCAGTTGGCCGAATTGGGTGAGCATTGATGGCAGAGGGCTGTCTGCGCGAATGGATGCTATTGGGGCAGCTACCGCGTCTTGAACAGCGCATGCTGTGGTGCCATGTATTGGATGTTGCGCCATCCTGGCTCATTGCCCATGACACTGACCCGCTTCCCGCTAGGGCCCTGACGGCGTATCGTGAACTCGAGGCAAAGCGTTTGGCGGGCGAGCCCATGGCCTATTTGCTGGGTAATCGCGAATTCATGGGGCATGAGTTTGTCACGACAGCTGATGTGTTGATTCCGCGTCCCGAGACCGAAGTACTGGTTGAGGTGGCGGTGCAGGCCATTGATACACTTGTCGATAGGCGACAGGGGAGCACTGGACCCATAGAGGACGCCCCGTTACGGGTGCTGGATCTGGGCACGGGCAGTGGCGCAATCGCGATTGCAATCGCATTGGCACGTCCGGCAGTTAACGTGACCGCAACAGACGTTAGCCAAGCTGCGCTGGATATAGCCGGCAAGAATGCACAACGGCTTGGGGCACGTATCGAACTTTTAAGTGGCAACTGGTACCATGCCCTTCCGGAGGGTGTGGAATTTGATGTGATTGTTTCCAATCCGCCGTATATTGCGGCTGCCGATCACCATTTGCACGAGGGCGATTTGCGTTTTGAGCCCATGACGGCATTGTCTGATGGGGCAGATGGGTTGCAGGCACTGCAGTGCATTGTGGCCGGCGCCCATGCCGTATTGCGCCCCGATGGCGCGTTGCTGGTAGAGCATGGCTGGGACCAGGCTGCCGATGTGGCTGCCATGTTCAGGCAGGCTGGCTGGGCCAACACTACAAGCTGGCCGGATCTGGCTGGCATCGCCCGTGTCACGGGCGGCTTTTTGTCATCTTCATAAGTGGATCAAGCATGAGTAATGTTCAAGATTTTATCCGTGAAACAGTGACCGAGCACCCCGTTGTGCTGTTCATGAAAGGCACGGCACAGGCGCCACAGTGCGGGTTTTCTGCGCATGCGGTACAGATTCTGAAGGCTGCCGGCGTAGGCAAGCTGGTTACCGTCAATGTGCTGGACGACCAGGAAGTGCGTGAAGGGATCAAGGTGTATTCCGATTGGCCTACCATTCCCCAGCTGTATGTCTCTGGTGAGTTCATCGGCGGTTCCGACATTCTGTCGGAAATGTACGAAAGCGATGAGCTGCTGGAAGTACTGAAAGAAGCCGGGGCGGTTGAGTGATGCCTTTGTGTTTGACCGGCCTGCCACCCTTGCCACGGCGGGGGTGTGCATGACGGCCGGCCAGCAGCAGGCACCCGAGAGGCTTGTCATCGGCGTAACGGGCGCTACAGGCGTGCAGTACGCCGTACGCACGCTGCAGTTGCTGCGTGAACGCACTCGTGTTGAAACTCACGTGGTCGTTTCCCCTTCGGGAGCTCTGACGGCCCGGCACGAGCTTGGCATCAGTCGCCAGGACCTTCACGCCCTGGCTGACCAGGTGTACAGTTTTCGTGATGTGGGCGCCACGCTGGCCAGTGGCAGCTATGCCACAACAGGCATGCTTGTCGTGCCGTGCTCCATGCGTACACTGGCTTCGGTAGCACACGGACTATCGGATAATCTTATTACCCGCGCAGCTGATGTCACCCTTAAGGAGCGCCGCAGGCTTGTACTGGCTGTGCGCGAAACGCCGTTTAATCTGGCGCATTTGCGCAACATGACTGCCGTCACAGAAATGGGTGGGATTATTTTTCCGCCACTGCCGGCTTTTTACCTGCATCCGGATGGCTTGCCGTCCATGATCGACCATACGGTCGCGCGCATGCTGGGCCTATTGGGCATTACCATTGAAGGCCCCAGCTGGGGCGGTTTGGGTCAGGCCGGCGAAACGGCTTGATTGACGCCCGCGTTACAGCGATTCGGTTGTCGCGCGGGGTCTGACGCCGCGGGGCAGCTCAGCAAATGCATCAGGGTCCGCCTCTTCGTCAAAAGCCCGGTCGCCACCCGGGTTAGCTTGCCCATCCGGTGCCAGACCAACAAAATCAAACAGGTCGCGGTCCATGAGGTGGCTGGGCACTACGCGTGACAATGCCCCAAATACGTTCCATGACCGGCTGGGAAACTGCTTGTCCCACTGTGCGATCATGCGGTTGATCTCCTGGCGCTTGAGGTTTTCCTGAGTGCCGCACAGGTTGCAGGGAATGATGGGAAACTGCTGTAACTCTGCAAAGGCAATCAGATCGCGCTCGGGCACGTAGGCCAGCGGCCTGATAACGGTATGTTCGCCATCGTCTGAGACCAGGCGGGGCGGCATGGCCTTCATGCGCCCGCCATAAAACAGGTTCAAAAAGAAGGTGGCCAGGATGTCGTCACGATGATGCCCCAGGGCAATCTTGGTGGCGCCCAGCTCGCTGGCTACCCGGTACAAAATGCCGCGCCGCAGGCGCGAACATAATGAACACATGGTCTTGCCCTCGGGGATGACGCGTGTGACGATGGAGTAGGTGTCCTGGTTTTCAATATGGAACCGCACGCCCTTGCGCGTCAGGTAGTCCGGCAGAACGTGCGCCGGAAACCCGGGCTGTTTCTGGTCCAGGTTAACGGCAATAATGTCAAAATCAATGGGTGCCCGCTGCTTTAGTGTCAGCAGAATGTCCAGCAGACCGTAGGAGTCCTTGCCGCCCGACAGGCACACCATCACGGTGTCCCCGTCTTCGATCATGTTGTAGTCATCGATGGCGCGGCCGGTCTCGCGCAGCAGACGCTTGACGAGCTTGTTGTCGTCGATTTGCTGTTTACGTGCTTTGCGTGTTTTGACTGTGTAGGTCGTTTCCCGTTCTTCCATGTTGGCCAGCAGAGTATTCAAATCTAAATAACTTGAATTTTATACCACTACGATTCTTGCTTTTTATGGAAATAGTGAGCGATCTCGCCAACAATGCCGCGCCGGAACGCCATGACACAAACGATGAATATAAGGCCAATTATTATGGTTACGGACTCTCCAAGGGTACGGAACCACTCTATATTGGTTTGCTGTGTCATAAAACGTCCAAACTCGCCAATCTTGTTTTCCAGCACGACGACGATTATTGCGCCTATAACAGGCCCGGTTAGGGTTCCCATGCCGCCAATCAAGGTCATGAGTATTACCATTCCAGACATATGCCAGGTTGCATCGGACAGCGAGGCCGATACGAATGCAACGGATTTCGTTGCACCTGCCAGGCCTGACAGCGTCGCGGAAATAACAAACACCAGCAGTTTGAAGTGTGCGGTGTCGTAGCCTAGCGATATCATGCGCGGCTCATTTTCCCGTATTGCTTTCAGGGCCTGCCCAAAAGGGGAATTAACCGTCCGCCAGATGGTTATGTAGCCTATCGCAAAGATTGCCAGCACAACATAGTACAGATTAATGTCGCTGCTCAGGTCGACGCCAAAAAGTGTGCCTCGTGGAATGCCATGCAGGCCATCTTCCCCACCAGTAAAGGGCGCCTGCAGGAAATAGAAATAAAGCATTTGCGCCAGTGCCAGGGTGATCATAGCAAAGTAAATGCCACTACGTCGTACCGACAGCAGGCCAAATACCAAACCCAACACGGCGGCGCCTGCTGTGCCAATTGCAAGACCAGCAATGGTTGGCCAGCCCCACGCTGCCAGTGATTGGCCACAAATATAGGCAGCAAAGCTGATGAACGCAGCGTGGCCGAACGAGAGCAGGCCTGTATACCCAAGAAGAAGATTAAATGAGCATGCAAACAAGGCATAGCACATAATTTTCATGATAAACATTGGGTAGCCGCCAGCAGCCGGCAATAGGGCAATGACCACAAGGGCTACAAGGAAGGCTAGGACTTGGCGGTTCATGACTTTTTCCCGAACAGGCCGTTAGGACGCATTAACAAGACAATAACCATAATGGCAAAAATTACGGTGCTTGCAGCTTCCGGCCAATAAACCTTGGTCAGGCCTTCAATGACTCCGAGGCTGATGCCCGTCACGATGGAGCCAAGAATGGAGCCCATGCCGCCAATAACAACGACGGCGAACACAACAATGACAAGGTTTGAGCCCATAAGCGGCGATATCTGCAATATGGGTGCTGCCAGTACACCGGCAAACCCTGCCAGAGCCGCGCCAAAACCAAACGTAAGGGATATGACTATCGGCACATTAATGCCAAAGGACTCTACAAGTTTGGGATTTTCCGTTGCTGCACGCAGTAATGATCCAAGACGGGTTTTTTCGATAATGAACCAGGTGGCCAGGCACACGACCACAGACATTACTACGACCCAGGCACGATACAAGGGTAAAAACATGAATCCCAGGTTGAAGCCGCCCTGCAACAGCTTGGGTGCCGAGTATTCTTGTCCCGATACTCCATAAAAGCTCCGGAACAGACCTTCTATCAAAAGTGTCAGGCCAAAAGTAAGCAACAGACCATACAGATGATCAAGCCTGTACAGATGGCGTAAGAGGGCACGCTCTATGACTATGCCCACGATACCTACCACCAGTGGACCCAGAAGAAGCATTAGCCAGTAGTTAAGACCCAAGTAGCTAAGCCCCATCCATGCGGCGAAGGCGCCCAGCATGTAAAACACGCCATGGGTGAAATTGATGATGTTAAGTAAACCAAAAATAATGGCTAGACCCAGAGACAACACTGCATAGAACGAGCCATTAACCAGGCCAAGCAAAAGTTGGCCCAGCAGGGCTTGCAGTGGGACACCAAAAACCATAGTCATTGTCCGGTCCTTATTATTTTATGCTTAGCATTTCGTCTAGCGTTGCCTGCTTATGTGCTAGCTGCGATGCTTCAAATTCTTCAATGATTTGGCCATGTTCCATCACAAAAAAATGATCAGCCAAAGGAGCGGCAAAGCGGAAATTTTGCTCTACCATGACAATGGTGTAACCCCGGTTTTTAAGAGTCTTTATCGTCTGGCCTAGTGTTTTGACGATGACCGGCGCCAGACCCTCTGAAATTTCGTCAAGCAGCAGAAGTTCTGCCCCTGTTCTTAGAATGCGGGCCAACGCGAGCATTTGTTGCTCACCGCCCGACAAAAGTGTTCCCGGGGAATCTTTCCGTTCATAAAGGTTGGGGAACATCTCATATATTTCATCCAGAGACATGCCCAGGTTGCTTGTCCCGCCAAGCCTGGGGTTGAGCATGAGGTTTTCTTCACAGGACAGTGATGCAAAAATGCCTCTTTCTTCAGGGCAGTACCCTATGCCCAACTGAGCAATTTTGTAGGTAGGCAGATTGATGGCCTGGGTGCCATGGATCCGTATCAGGCCTTTGCGGGCATCAGTCAGGCCCAGAATGGCTCGTAGGGTGCTTGTTCTTCCGGCGCCGTTACGGCCCAGCAGTGTGACGACCTGGCCTTGCTTCACGCTCATGTTCACGCCATGCAATATGTGAGATTCGCCATACCAAGCATGGAGGTCCGCTATCTCCAGAATGTGGCTCATGCCGTTGTGTCCTCTAACTCTTGCTGCTCTGTGCCCATGTAGGCCTGCATAACTTCAGGGCTGTTGGATATTTCTTGGTAGTTTCCTTCTGCAAGCATTTCACCGCGATTAAGCACCGTGATCTGGTCTGCTATGGACGCCACTACTTTCATGTTGTGTTCAACCATTAATATGGTTCGGCCACTGCTGACTTTTTTAATTAATTCTGTAACGCGGTCCACGTCTTCAAGACCCATTCCCTGTGTTGGTTCATCCAGGAGCATGAGCTTGGGTTGCATAGCCAGTGTGGTGGCAATTTCCAGTGCCCGCTTACGACCATACGGCAAATTGATGGCTTGCTCTTGCGCGTACCTGTCCAGATCCACCTGGTTTAACAGGCCCATTGCCTCTTCATTGAGCTGTTCCAGCTGCCTTGTGCTGCGCCAGAAGTGAAAAGAGAGGCCGGTGTTCCGTTGCAATGCGATACGTACATTTTCCAGAACTGTCATTTGAGGAAAGATAGCTGAAATTTGAAACGATCGGATAATGCCTTTACGTGCAATTTGCGCAGGACCATCGCGAGTGATTTCCTGACGATCAAAGAAAATCTGCCCTTCGGTTGGCTCAAGAAATTTGGTCAGTAAGTTGAAGCAGGTTGTTTTACCTGCTCCGTTGGGGCCAAGCAGAGCATGTATATGCCCGGTACGCACCTTGAGGTTAACTTTGTTGACTGCCGTGAAGCCCCGGAAGGTCTTGGTCAGATCCTTTGTTTCGAGTAGAAATTCACTCATGTTGCCACCTTGAGATACGTACCGGTTTATTATTAGTTATCGGCTTCTAACAGCTCACATTCGCTTTCCTCAACTGAGCGGAAGGCCTCCTCTGCCGGGATTGTGTCGATAATCTTGAAATAATCCCACGGGTATTCGGAGTCTTCCGGTGACTTGACCTGGGCAAGGTACAAGTCGTGCATCATGCGTCCGTCCTCACGAATGTAGCCATCCTCGGCAAACATGTCGTTGACTTTCATCTCGCCCATTTTTTTGCGCACCGTGGCCGTGTCAATCGTTCCGGTTTGCCTGACTGCTTCCAGGTAGTGCATAACGGCAGAGTACACACCGGCCTGGCCCATGGAGGGCATGGCGTCCATGCGCTCATAGAAACGTTTGGACCATTCACGAGATTCGTCTGTACGATCCCAGTAGAATCCTGTGGTCAGGTAAAGCCCCTGTGCGGCATCCAGTCCAATACCGTGTACATCCGTGATGTATACCAGTAAGGCAGCAAGGTTTTGTCCGGCTTCGGATACGCCAAACTCTTTTGCCTGTTTGATTGAGGTGGCCAGATCGCCCCCGGCATGAGCAAGACCGATAATCTGAGCGTCGGAGGAGGTGGCAGAAAATATTTGTGATGACAGGTCCGATGCGTTGAATGGGTGTTTTGTTTCTCCCAGTACGTTACCGCCTTCGTTGGTTACTGCCTCGACAGCATCACGCGCAAGCGCCTCCCCAAAGGTGTAATCCACCGTGATCATGTACCAGTCTTTGCCGCCCTGTCGCACAATGGCCTGGCCGGTACCTTTGGCGGTGGCGTATGTGTCGTAGACCCATGCGATGGAGTTGGGGCTGCAGCTTTTGCCCGTCAGGTCGGATGATCCGGCACTGGTAACCAGCAGCAGCTTGTCCTTTTCTGTTACCAGTCGCTGTGCGGCAAGTGCTACAGCAGACGAGGTCAGGTCGGCAATGACGTCTACGCCTTCATTGTCGAGCCAGTCGCGTGCCATTGAAGCACCGACATCGGACTTATTCTGGTGATCCCCAGAAATGACGGTGGCTTTGACTTCTGGGTGTTCAGCGTAAAAGTCCTCGGCGGCCATTTCGGCAGCCACGGCTGACCCCTGACCGGCGATGTCGGCATAGCCTCCGGACATGTCAGTCAGCACGCCAATTTTGGGTGTCAGTGTCTCGGCATGCGTACCGGCAGTGCCCAATGCCAGTGCGCATCCGAACAACAGCGTATATAAGCGTGTTTTAATCATGTTTGTCTCCTGTGCGTTGTGCTGCTTTATTAAACTTCGTTGGTGTTATTCGGGTTTAACCTTTGGTGCCCGTTTGGTTACAAAATCGTTAAGACGCTGTTGCACATCTGCGCCGGTTTGTACGACGGCAGCCATCAGGCCTTCAGCAAACAAGCCATCAGTAGCTGACATGTCGGCAATTTTGTTTATGGAAGTCACGATGGCGTAGTTGGAGAGCAGTGCGTTTTGTGCGATCTTTTGTGCCAGCTCCAGACCAAATTCTTTGACGTTTTTTGGGTTCTCCGGCGTGTTGCAAACATAGTGAGCCAGCCCAACGCGGTGGCCTTCTTCTATGTCCATCACCCTGCCGGTAAGCATCATTTCGACGACACGGTTGGCAGAGATAATGTTTGCTGTCCGGACTGTGGCGCCACCACCGGTAAATATGCCCCGGGTGCCTTCTGGCAATGAAAAATACGTGCTTTTATCAGCAACACGTATATGGGCGGCGCTTGCAAGCTCCAGGCCGCCTCCTACAACTGCTCCTTGCAGACAGGCGATTACCGGCGTGCCGCTATGTTGAATTTTGTCGAATGCCCTGTGCCAGGCCTGACACACTCTTAAAAAATCAACTGCACCGCGTTCTTGGTCGTGGTGCTCCTTGAGGTCAAGGCCGGCACAAAAGTGATCACCTTCTGCTTGCAGCACGATAACGCGTATGTGTGAGGGGATATTTGAAAAGTAGTGATCAATTTCTTCTACGGCGCTTTCATCAAGCGCATTTCTTTTGTTTGCCCTGTCCAGCGTAACTATTCCGATATTATCTACTTCTTCGGTCTTCAAAATAGGGGCATTCATTCAGTGTTCTCCTTGGGAGCAAAAAACGTTTTACGTAGTTCAGCTTTTTGTAGCTTGCCCGTGGCTGTCATAGGCATGTGGTCGACAAAAATCACTTCGTCAGGAATCATCCATTTGGCTACGCGGTCCTGGAATATGGCCAGGATTTTCTGTGGGTCGGGATCTGTGTCCGGCCGTTTCAATACGATAAGAACCGGGCGCTCGCCCCATTTTTGATCGGGTCTGGCAATGCAGGCTGCTTGCTGCACGTCAGGATGCTC
>DAHVSI010000165.1 GCA_027324645.1 Castellaniella sp.
TTCCAGTACACCCAGACGGGCTCGTTGGCCTGCTCGCTATCCATGCGGTCAATGGCGGCCTGCACACGCACCCAGTCAATGGTGGGCTCGCGCAGCTCAGCACGTACCTCCCAGGCATGGTTATAGTCTGTCAGGCGTTGCCGGCCCGAGCGGCCATACCAATGCGCCGCATCCGTATCTACCCGCAATGCGGCGATCAGGCCAAACTGGCTGTACACCCACTCCAGGTTTTTTTCAGGAATGCGCGAGGCCCACGTCTGGTCAATATAGGCAGCCTCGGGCTTGCGATCTTGTTTACGCGCCAGGCGCGATAGTGCAATGGTGACCAGTTCGGTCTCTTCGCGACTTTGTGGCGCCTTGCGGTTCTTCAGCCAGTCGCGCGGGTTTTTTATGAGCGCGGCGTATTGCTTCATTTGCGCCGCATTAAACAAAATGGCTGCCATGCGGCTGGCATCACCCGTTTTGCTGGTTTCAAGAATCTCACGCAGCATGAACGACAAGTCGTCCCACCCAACAACCTTATCAGCCGCCAGCTGATCAAGCATGCTCCAGCATGCCCGGTTGGCAGAAAAGGCCGACATGGCCTGATCAGCCGTGACCGTTTCGCCCGTGACATGCTTGGCCAGGATGACCGAGCACTCGTTGGAAGGCATAGAAATATTGGTGGGCGCCAGTTGCAGCGCACGAGCATAATCGCCATCGCGTACCAGCGCCACAATCCAGTCACCCTTGATGCGGTCCGCCAGGTGGTCATTCGCGACGTCGTTTACAAAGTGGGCCAGTTCGCTGTTGGGGTTAGGGTGACTGGCATCGTGCAACTGCTGGCGTAAGTGCCAATACTGGGCGTACATGCCCAGCACCGGGTCGGCCGCGGCCGGTTCTACCTTGGAGGCCAGCTTTTTCCATTGCTTCTTTTGCATGGCCTCGCGGGCGTCAACCACCGCCTGACGCGCCTTTGGGGGAATAACCTGGTCGGTTTCCGCCGCCTGACTAACTACTTCCGAGGGCGCGGCCGACGCCACTTTTTGGCTGGCCTGGCTAGCAGCCCCGGCAGATAGGCTGCCAGTGGCCATAACAAGCCCGCTAAACAGGCCCAGCACAAGCCTGCCCATTGGTCGCGCATGCTGCCGTTCGCCCGGCTGGCCCCCAGGGCCCCGTTGTACTATCGTGTGTTGCGTGGCTTGTTCGGGCATCGTGCCGGTCAAAGCCCGCATTGTCGTCTTTTGTTGCACCGTTTTGTCCTGCCTAATCAACCTGCCATGAACCAACAGCCCAATCATGATCTGCCATTGCGTGAACACCTTAAAGCTGCGCGCCGCGCCCTGCCCTATACAGAAACCAGCAGGGGCGCGCTGCTAATACGGGGCCGGCTGTTTACCTGGCTGGCTACGCGTCAAAGCCAACGCGAAGAGCAGGGCAAACCCCGTTTGCAGCATATTGCCGCCTTTTGGTCGCTGCCGCAAGAGCCAGCCTTGCAACCGTTATTGCAGCAATGGGTGGAAGAACAAGGATACACCGTATCCCTGCCGGTTGTGGCAAAGGAAAACGCTCCGTTGCAGTTTAGAATCTGGCAACCCGATGACGACATGAAGGAAGGGGCTTTTGGCATTCCTGAACCCACCGGACCCAAGGCCCCCATGCCCGACATTATGCTGGTGCCCACGCTGGGCTTTACCCGCCAGGGCGACCGCATCGGCTACGGACGTGGGTATTATGACCGCACCCTGGCCAGCCTGCGTGATCGCGGCCACCCCTTCACGGCACTTGGCATTGCCTGGGCGGCGGGCGATTTGTCACAGCACGATCCTGACTATACGCCCCAGCCACATGATCAGATGCTGGATGGCATCTTGACCGACAAAGGCTGGCCCATGCCGGCGCCCGAACTCTAGCCTTAACCAACCGCCACGACGGCGCTGGCCGGCGCCGGATTGCGGTCGAGTTGCTGACAGATAGCCTGAGTGACTGCCGCGTTGTTAAGCGTATAAAAGTGCAATCCAGGCGCCCCATTATCCAGCAGCTTTTGTGAAAACGCTGTAATGAAGTCAATGCCAAAATCGCGCAATGACGCCTTGTCATCACCAAAGTCGGCCAGCCGGTGGCCCAGCCAGCGCGGAATTTCGGCTCCACACATAGTAGAAAACCGCCGCAGCTGGTTGTAATTGGTGATGGGCATAATGCCCGGCACGATGGGGATAGTCACCCCCCGTGCCTGCACGCGGTCCACAAAATCAAAATACGCGTCAGCATTAAAAAAGTACTGCGTGATAGCTGCATCAGCCCCGGCATCCACCTTGTCCACAAAATAATCAATATCTTTTTGCAGGCTATCGGCCTGGGGATGCATTTCGGGGTAGGCCGCCACTTCAATATGAAACCAGTCGCCGCTGTGTTCACGGATAAATGCCACCAGCTCGTTGGCGTAGTGCAAATCGCCCGGGTCGCCCCCCATGCCTGAAGGCAAGTCGCCCCGCAAGGCTACGACGCGCCGGATGCCCAGCTCACGATAAGTGGTAAGCGTATCGCGCAAAAACTCCAGCGATGACCCCACACATGACAAGTGGGGTGCGGCATCGCAGCCCAGATTATGCATTAGCCGCACGGTTTCGATGGTGCCGCTGCGAGTAGACCCGCCTGCCCCAAACGTAACGCTCACGTATTCGGGGCGCAGCGCCATCAGTTGCTTGACCGATCTGACCAAGCGTTCCTGCGCGGCCAGGTCACGGGGTGGAAAAAACTCCAGGCTCAGCGGCTGGGACGTATCTGCCGCAGCTAACGACGTTGTCATGGGGCCACCATCAAGTTAGCCAGCAAGCCGGCCACAATACTGTAAACAAGCGCACCCAACAGCGCCCAGCCAAAGCCGTCTACTGCAAAGCCTTTAAGAATGCTGCCTGCAAACCAAAACAGCAGCGCATTCAAGACCAGCAAAAACAGCCCCAGCGTGACCACCGTGATGGGCAGCGTCAAAACAATCAGCACCGGCTTGACCAGGGCGTTAAGCAGCCCCAGTACCAGCGCGGCAATCATGGCACTGCCAAACGACGCCACATTGATACCCGGCAGCAAATACGCCACGATCAGCAGTGACACAGCGTTCAAAATCCAGACCAACAATAGCAATGCCATGACGCAAGCCTCCTGACGGCAATTAACCCGTTTTAATAACGATAGTGATCCGGCTTGTACGGACCGTCTACCGGCACATTAATGTAATCAGCCTGCTTTTGACTGAGTGCGGTCAAATCAACCCCCAGCTTTTTAAGGTGCAGGCGGGCGACTTTTTCATCCAGATGTTTGGGCAGCACATACACTTCACCCGTTTGGTACTGGCCAGTACGGGTAAATAGCTCGATCTGCGCAATCGTCTGGTTGGTAAACGACGCCGACATCACAAACGATGGGTGGCCCGTGGCACAGCCCAGGTTTACCAGCCGGCCCTGTGCCAGCAAAATAATGCGCTTACCATCGGGAAAGATGACATGGTCAACCTGCGGCTTGATCTCTTCCCACTGCAGGTCGGCCAGCCCGGCCACATCAATTTCGTTATCGAAGTGCCCGATGTTGCACACAATGGCCTGGTCCTTCATACGTGCCATGTGGTCGCGGGTAATGACATGGTAGTTGCCCGTTGCCGTGACAAAAATGTCCGCCTTGTCAGCGGCCTCTTCGAGCGTGACCACCCGGTAACCTTCCATGGCCGCCTGCAACGCACAAATGGGGTCGACCTCTGTCACCCATACCTGCGCACGCAGGGCCGCCAACGCCTGGGCGCTACCCTTACCCACGTCGCCAAAGCCACACACTACCGCAATCTTGCCGGCCACCATGACGTCGGTGGCCCGCT
>DAHVSI010000172.1 GCA_027324645.1 Castellaniella sp.
TGTGCCTGCATCGGCCATCACCATGGGTATGCAGGACATCATGGAGGCCAGGGAAGTGCTTCTGCTGGCTACAGGCCAACGCAAGGCTAAAACCCTGGCCAAGTTTGTGCAGAACGACGTTACAGAAACGGTGCCATTCACTGTGCTCAAACGGCATCCGCGGGCCAGGCTGTTTCTGGATCCGGAAGCCGCTTCGGAACTGCCCGAAGGGACGTATCAGCGCATTGATCCGTCCGCTCCGGCCCACGTGCACACTTAATTCTGCTGGGCCTGCCCAGGTACATTATTGGTTTGCAGGCGCCTGGCATAGGTCTGGGCCATCACGGCGCAAACCATAAGCTGTATCTGATGAAAGATAATCAGGGGCAGTAAGGCAGGGCCAATCGCGCTGCCGGTAAACAAGACCTGCGCCATGGGCACACCGGTTGCCATGCTTTTCTTGGAACCACAAAACACGATTGTGATTTCATCTTCCGTGTTGAAACCAAGTACCCGGGATCCCCATGTGGTGATAGCCAGCACAATGGCCAGCAACACACAGCACACGATGGTAAGCGTGACAAGCGTTGCGGGTGGCACTGAGTCCCACAGGCCCCCCACAACAGAAGCGCTAAACGCCGTATAGACCACCAGCAGGATGGAGCTCTGATCGATGTAGGTGAGCCAGTGACGGTTGCGATCCATCCACCGGCCAATAAGGGGGCGCGACAGGTGGCCCGCTACGAACGGGAGCAGCAACTGAGCACTAATGCTGATGATGGCGTCAAGCGTTGAGGCTGTGCTGCCCGCATCGTCGGCGCCAATCATGAGCTTGAGCAGCATGGGCGTCAGAACAATACCGATAAGGCTGCTGGCTGACGCACTGCATACGGCTGCGGGAATATTGCCCCGTGCAATGGAGGTAAAGGCAATGGCTGATTGCACGGTGCCTGGCAGCGCGCACAAATACAGGATGCCGACAAACAGGGCCTTGCCAAGCAGGGGAACCAGGATGGGCCCAAGTGCCCAGCCCAGGATTGGAAACATGATGAATGTGAAGGCAAAGACCAGCAGATGCAGGCGCCAATGTGTGGCGCCGGCAATAATGGCTTCGCGCGACAACTTGGCCCCGTGCATGAAAAACAGCAGCGCAATGGCAAAGGTGGTTAGCCATTCAAAAAATGTGGCGCCGGCCCCGTGCGCAGGTACCACTGTAGCCGCAATCACTACGGCAATAAGGATAAGAGTGAAGTTGTCGAAAAGAAGACGTAACCGACGCATGAAACTGGGTATGGATATCGTGGCAGCCAGCAAACGTTTTAATTAACGTAAACTGACGCGTTAAGGTTGCTTGTCTGCCCGGCTGCGGGGAGCCAAAACTGCCAAGTCTAACAAATTTTCCCTGGGGCAAGGAGGTACCATGGCACAGATTTTTTCAATTGACGGCATCGTCCCGGTTGTGCATCCGCACGCCTATGTTCATCCAACCGCGGTACTGATAGGAGACGTTGTTATTGGGCCGGGAGTGTACGTTGGTCCGCTGGCCAGTTTGCGGGGCGATTTCGGCCGTATCGAAATGCATGAGGGGTCCAATATTCAGGACACCTGTGTGGTGCATGGCACCCATGAAAGCGACACCATTGTCGAGGCCGACGGCCACATTGGCCATGGTGCCGTGCTGCACGGTTGCGTCATTGGGCGCAACGCGCTGGTTGGCATGAATGCGGTGGTCATGGACGGCGCGCACATAGGTGAAAACAGTATTGTGGCGGCCATGGCGTTTGTGAAGGCCGGCATGCAGGTAGAAGCCGGCAGGCTTGTGGTGGGGTCACCCGCCCGAGTGGTGCGCGCTTTGTCTGACGATGATATTGCCTGGAAAACACATGCAACGCGTCAATACAAGCGGTTGACCGAACGCTGCCTGGCCACCATGCAGCCGGCCGAGCCACTGACTGAAGAAGAGCCAGGCCGCAAGCGTCTGACCGCTGACATGACCGAGCCTCAGGAGCGGCATAGGTAGTACCGCGGGCTACAAACAGATTAGTCGAACAGGTCGGCGTTAGTCAGTATGGTCCGGTCGACCTGGTTGATATCGGTGTGGCCGCATAAGCCCATACTAACGTCCAGCTCGTTGGCCAGTAGTTGCAGGCACCTGTGTACCCCCTGTTGTCCCATGGCGCCCAGGGCATATAAAAATGCCCGGCCGGCCAGGGTGCCTTGCGCGCCCAGCGCGCGTGCCCGCAAAATATCCTGCCCTGACCTGATGCCGCCATCCATCCACACTTCAATACGGTTTTGGGCGGCACTGACTACGGCGGGCAGGGCGGCAATTGACGAGGGCGCCCCATCAAGCTGGCGGCCGCCATGGTTGGAGACGATCAGGGCGTCAGCGCCCGAATCAATGGCATAAGGCACATCCTGCGGGTCCATGATGCCTTTAAGGATTAGTGGGCCGCCCCACTGTTTCTTGATCCATTCGATATCGTCCCAGCACAGTGTTGGATCAAACTGCTCGGCGGTCCAGGTGGATAGCGAGGACAGGTCGGTAACGCCCTTTGCATGGCCCACAATATTGCCAAAGGTCCGGCGTGTGGTCTTGGCCATGTTCAGGCACCAGCGTGGCTTGGTGGCCAGGTCAAGCAAGTTGATCAGTGTGGGCTTGGGGGGCGTGCTCAGACCGTTACGAATATCTTTGTGGCGCTGACCCAATACCTGCAGATCGAGCGTAAGCACCAGGGCCGAACAGCCTGCCTGCTTGGCGCGGTCAATCAGGCCGCGGATAAAGTCGCGATCCCGCATGACATACAGTTGAAACCAGAACGGCTGCGAGGTATTGGTTGCCACGTCCTCTATTGAGCAGACGCTCATGGTGGATAGGGTAAACGGGATGCCAAAGTGCTCTGCCGCCCGGGCCGCAAGGATTTCGCCATCAGCGTGCTGCATGCCCGTCAGCCCCGTGGGTGCCAGCGCAAGGGGCATGGCCACATCCTGGCCAATCATGGTGGTGCGCAAGCTGCGGTTTTCAATATTGACCGCAACGCGCTGGCGAAACTTGAGCCGTGCCAGGTCCACCTGGTTATTCCTGTAAGTGCTTTCTGTCCAGGAGCCAGAATCTGCATAGTCATAAAACATGCGTGGCACACGGCGACGTGCCAGACGCTGAAAATCTTCAATGCAGGTAATGGTTGGTGTTTTAAGCACAATGTTCTCCTCAGGTCTGTACCGTATGGAAGCGGCGCCCCGCCCAGGTTGCCAGCAGAACCAGGCCGGTTGATATGGCGATCATGATAATACCCAATGCCGACAGCTGCCCCCACAGGCCATCATCAGCATAACTCAGGATTTGTACGGCCAGCACTTCGGTGCCCGGGCGCGACAGCACAACGGACACGGTGAGTTCGCGGATGAACATGGTTGCCATCAGGATCCATCCGGACACCATGCCCGGCACGAGCAACGGCACAATAATACGCCGCAGTGTGGTCAGGCCCGAGGCGCCGGCGACACGAGACGATTCTTCAAGATGGGCGTGTACCTGCACAAACGCACTGGACAACGGGCGTATGCCATAAGGCAAGTAAGCGGCAATGTAGGCGAGCAGCAGGGCCGTGGTTGTGGCGTACAAAGGCGTCTGTACAAAAAACCACATGAACCCGATGCCGATGACAATGCCTGGAAACGAAAACGACAGAAAGCTGAGTGTATCGAGCAGTGCAGAAGCCCGCGTCCGTACCTTGACAATGACATAAGCCACAAAGGTGGACAACACAATCCCGAGCGTGGCGCCGACCACGGCCAGAAACAGGCTGTTTTTAAGTGCCAGGATGGACAGG
Organism: Castellaniella sp.; assembly: GCA_027324645.1. GTDB lineage: Bacteria > Pseudomonadota > Gammaproteobacteria > Burkholderiales > Burkholderiaceae_B > JAJYRX01. Next base: position 3,813 of record DAHVSI010000172.1, read on the forward strand.
GGGTCTTGCAGCACGTCGTACCAGTGTTTCAGGCTCATTTGTGCAAAGGCTTTGGGACCTGGCACCATGGAATAAGGTATGAACGACGTGTACAGCAAAATCGCAACCGGCAGCACGATCATCAATAGGGACAGCAGGGACACGCCAATGAAAATGGGTGTACGGGCCTTGCCCAGCATAATGGGCGCAGGGCGGTAACCACGGCCCGAGATCGTGACAAACTTGCCGCTTTCGGCTGTCAGGTAGCGATACAAAACAATCAGGCCGATGGAGGCGCCTAGAATACTCATGCCCAGAGCAGCCGCCTTGCCATAGTCAGGGGTAAAACCGGTTGAGACGATTTTGTACAGGTAGGTGGCCAGCACCTCGACCTTGCCGGGCATGCCCAGCACGCGGGGTACGGCGTACGAAGCCAGCGCGCGCACCACACTTAAAATAAAGCCAGCCAGAATGGCTGGCCGCAACACTGGCAACGTAACGCGCCACAGCGTGGTCCATGTGCTTGCCCCCGATACGCGTGAGGACTCCTCCAGCGATGTGTCGAAGGATGCCATGGCCGGGGCAAGGATCAGGTAGGCAATGGGCATGTTCAATAAGCCTTCGACCAGCACCATCCCCCATAAAGAATAGATGTTGAATGGCGCTTCATTCAGGTTGAAGGCCGAAACAAGAATCGTGTTGATGAGCCCGTTGGACGGGTTGAGCAATAATGCCCAGCTGACCGAAAACAACAGATGCGGGATCATCATCGGCACGATGGACAACACCGTGAAAACAG
>DAHVSI010000180.1 GCA_027324645.1 Castellaniella sp.
GCCTGACCTCGCACGCCATTGGCCCTGCCCGAAGCTTACAGATAAATTCGGAAGCAGGGGGCTCTGCTGCACTGGCCATGGGGCTGAACGGCTTGCTCACGGCGGCGCTGATGCCGTTTTTACCCTATGTGCTGGCTTGGTGGCAGTTGGGCTGAATTTTAAAAACCCAGCGCCACTGCCAGGAAACCTGCAAGAATGCCTATGGCTAGCACTCCGCCAATCAGTATGACCATGTGCGTCCGCTGGAATGAGCGTGCCACCATGGTCAAAGAAGGCAGGCTAACTGGCGGTAACGTGACTAGCAGGGCGGCTACCGGGCCAACGGCGCCGCCTGCCATGAGCATAGTCTGTGCAATGGGGACTTCGCCTGCGGTGGGAATAACAAACAGCAGACCTGCAATGGCAGCTGCGCCAATCCACAGCACGGTGTTGTCGACATTCATGTCGAGCATCGGAAAGAGCCACGCCCTGGCAGCGCCTAAAAGCAGGACAAGCACCAGGTATTCGGGCAGCAGGCGTATCGCCATGCCAACAAACGAGCGTCCCCAACGCTGCATGACCGTGAACGCACTAAGATGGCGGTGTTGTTGTGTGGCAAGGGGTACATGAAGACCAGGCACAGTGGCCGTCTGGGTGTCATCGCTGATGCGGTTAAGTACCCACCCTAGTCCAATAACCATCACCAGCCCAATGGCCAGCCGAAAGCCGACCCAGTGCCATCCCAGCACAAACCCCATGAATACCAGGGTGGCGGGGTTGAGCATAGTGTTGCCCAGCCAATATGCCACCGTACTGCCAGGCGCTGCCTGGCATTGTCGCAAACCGTTGACGACGGGTGCAGCACAACACGTACACATCATGCTGGGTACGGAAAGCAGGCTGCCCACAATGACGCTGCCCATATTGCGCGCCCCTAGTATTTTTTGAATCCAGTTGGCAGATAACAACGCATTTAAGCCGGAGCCCACCAACAGGCCCAGCAAAAGCGCCTTCCAGATGGCAAGACCGTAAGCCACGGCGTAGTTCAATGCTGCAGATAGCGATGGCGCGGGAATGGTGCCGTCATTGGAGGCAACAATGGGCAGGCCAATCGATTGCGTGTTGGCGGCAATGAAGGCGCGGTCATAATAAGGAGACCACTTGACGTAAAACAGGCCTGCTATTGTGATAAAAACAAATAGCCCTATGCGCCAAACTGGATGACGCGGAGGCTGTGCGACATGATTCACTGTCTTCTCCAGCTTATTGTTGCCGTAATCTGAACGAGCTGTTTTTTGATCAGATCCAGCATAGGATTTTGGCGGACATCAGTCAAAGCTTAGCCTGAACAGGGCGCTACATCTGCCCCGTCCAAATAGACGGTGCCGCATGGCCATGCAGCTACTATGATGGTTGCTTGATACTGAGGAGACGATGTCATGCGTTTAGGGAAAACATTGCTGGCGCTGTGTGTAGCACTGGGAGCAAGTTCGCCAGTCATGGCCATGGAGCACGACGACTGGATGGCGCCCTTTGACCCCGCCAGTGACAATGTCACTGATGCACTCAAGAAAACCTTTACCGCTGCTGACGATTATGAGGCGCTTGAGGATGGAGATGGGTACGATACGTTAAACGACCAACTCACTCCTATTCACGAGGGCTCGGCAATCCCGCCAAGTGGCAGGCTGTCGCCATTTGTGCTGGCTGTTCTCATGCTCCAGACGCACGAGGCATCACTGGACCGGGTGCGCTACCGCATCCGTTATGGCATGATTCATGCCGATACTCAACCACCAAAACCGCCCGTGCCGCTAAGCCTGATACAGGTTGACCGGTTTAACCTTGGCCCGGAAATACGTGACCAACTCGTGTCAGAGATAGGCGCGGATCAGGTTGCACCAGAAGAAGAATTTGGAGTTGGTCCCCATGTGTCTTGGCGGTTAATCACTCGGCCACTCATGGGTCATAGCGCCCTGCCCGAAGCTGTATCGCGCAAGACGTTATCCAGTGATGCAGCTAATAATGCACAGTGCATGGGGCAGTCTTGCACAAGCCTGCCATCGGTCGTGGACGAAGCAGCGGCCTGGCGCAACGAAGGTAATACGCTACAGGCGCCCGAAGAAGTTACCTACGAGGTGACACAAAATCAGCTGCTTACCCCCGCGGCAGCCATCGACCTTCTGACTTCGGAGCTGCAAGAGGGCCTGAACATGGAGCCGCGTGAGTCTGCAAGCTCGGGCCAGCCTTTTATTGAACTTGTAGTCGAGACCAACCTGGGCCAAGAGCAGTCGTTGGCGGCCGCTTTGCATGACAATGCCACCATGGACGATTCCATAAAAGGCTACTGGGAATTGCTGCAAGCCTTGCCAGGTGAGTCGCAAGGGCAGTTACCCATTTATTCCGACCGCGCTTTTGAGTGTCGTCGGGGGGATGTCCGGTTTGCGCCGGCCGACGGATACTGCCTCTGATGCTTTCTTAAGAAAACCAGCGCAGGAATGCCGCGGCAGTTAGTGCTATTACGCCAAGTGCAGCCAGGCCACGCCACATCCATACGGTTTTTTGCGGGCTCCAATGTGTGCCAACACGGTATGAGGCCACGATGATTCCAATCGCCGTGATTGCCGAAAGCAGCTTGATGATGAGTGCAACGACGGCCGTGCCATGGATATCGGGCAGGGCACCGTAGTAATAAAGGCTGACTATGCCAAACAGGACCCCACTTACGAACTGCACGGCCCAACCGCTTAATACCAGCCACAGTACAACGGGCGGGCGCTTGGGGACCGTGAATAAAAAGTAGAGTGGGCCGCCAACGACAGCGACGGCCCCAAAGTTATGCGCCACCTGGGTGAGTGCATAAGTCAGGTTCTGCATATCCGCTTACTCTACATTGACGTTAACGCATTGATCGACACCAATGGGTACATGGGCTTTATTGACGACTTTAATGCAGAGTTCATGTTCGCCTTCCGGCAGGCTCTCGAAGGTGTGGCTGCCTTCAAGTTGCCGCAAGATGCCCACTTCCTCGTCGTCAACATACACATGGACGTGGTCGCCATCCGGACCCGGTACAACCTCGTAGACGATTTTGTTTTGCTCCATCACATCCAGCGTTTCTCCTTCTTGTGGGGAACTGATGGTAACGGAGGGCTCCGCGGCATGGGCAACACTGCCGGCCAGCAAGAACAGGCCAGATGCAATCGTGGTGGTCAAAGCAACGATAGGCGTACGGATCATAAAGCGTCTCCAGTTAACTGTGCTTCGCACAAAAACACACTGCACTTATCAGCATAGTTGTTTATTCGTCTTTCTTTGAAACGGTTTGTGTCTGCTGCCAAAATCATATAGTTTTGTTGACAGACTTAGAACCGGTACGTCATGCCGATACGGAATTGATTGACTCGAGGACGGATGGAAGCATGGTGATGCGCTACCTGTCCTTCACTTGACGTAGCTGTGGTGTTGTATTTTTTGCGATTGAACCGGGTGTGCAGATATTCGCCGCGGATGTGCCAGTGGTCGTTTACTGCATATTCCAGGCCAGCACCGATGGCCCAGCCATGGACGCTGCGGGAGCCTTTATTTGCGCTGAATGTAAAGTTCTCGCTGCTATCAGTATGATCCGTATAGCTGCCTCCTATGGAGGATTTGACGCGCCCGGTCGCAAAACCTGCGGTGCCATATACCATTAAAGAATCATTGATCAGATACCCGGCACGGGGCCGCAATGTGGCAAACCAGGACACTCTATGCTTGAAGTGCTCTTTAGAGCGACCGTCGGACCCGCGGTAGTCGGAGCGATAGTGATGTTTCAGGGATCCCCCTGTGATGTCGGCTTCGAGGCCCAGAATAAAGCGGTCAAAACGCCAGTTGTAGCCGGCATAAACTGATCCCAGCAAGCCTGACTTTTTGGCCGAAATGTGCTCCTTGCTTCGATCAAGGTCCCTATGTCTGGCATCGGGTCTGACTGATAATGTGTCAGTCATTTTTCCATAGCCAATACCCAGACCAACGTAGGGGGCGGTGTCAAAGGCCGTTTGTGCGTACGCGAAGGGGATGCAGACTACTGATGAACCAAGAGTAATACTTGCGGCAAATAGAAAATGGCGAATGGGGTGGCTGGTCCTCAACATCGTTATTGTCTCCAGGCGGTAATGCAATATGTTATGCAAACAGGTGGAGATCAAATGGTAGTGGCACTATGTTGAATACCGTTAGGATATCTGTCTACAAAAATCGTCAAAACGTCCAGCGTTCTATACATAAATAAAAATCTATATCCCGCTATGTATTTTCTTCCGGATAAGTAACGCTTCCGTCATGGTTGGGCTGAGCAAAATCTGTTAGCTGGGCACGCTGTATTCGCCCTCCAATGATATGTCTTACCTCATAGCCTTCAGCGATCAGATAGTCCGTAATGATTCTTCTATGGCAGCGCCACCAGACACTCTCTGCACACATGATCGCGACGGTATGCGAGGCACCCAGTTCAATCACTTTATCCAGACCCTGCTTGAATTCGGGTCCTAGTGCGTAATCAGCATAATTATGAAAGCTCTGGTTTTGCCAGGCATTGTTGATGTCCGAATCTATGTCTTGCTGCTTTCTTCTCCCAGCCAAATTAGTGAGATGAAGGTATTCAATCCCTGCGTCGTTCAAAGATTCGCATAATGGCTGCTTATTGTATTGAGGATATTTTTTGGATCCAGGGAGTCGACGAACATCTATTAATAGATTGATTGACGCATCATTCAATTGATGGATAAAGTCGTCAATCTTTAGTGTAGAGTGACCTATCGTATAAAAGATAGGTGTACGGTAGTTTGCAGGCCCAGTCATAATATTAAAAACAATCCATTACATATTGACTAAATATTTAGTATTGCAAGAATACACAAGGTTTCTTATACGATAATTCTCTGCTTTTATACTATTTATTATTCTGTCAATTTTCAAACCAACAACGATGGAGTGGAAGATGAACAGGGTTGCTTTTCGTATCTCATCAGTTATTGCTTGTTTTTGCATGGCAGGGTTTGCGCATGCCGACATGACAGTGTCAATGCACAAGACAACCAAAGACGGGGCTGGCTCGGAAATTGGGACAGTGACGATCACTGAATCCGAATACGGGCTTGTCTTCACGCCAGACTTGTCCGGACTTGAAACTGGTATTCATGGTTTTCATGTGCATGAAAAACCAAACTGCGATGCAGCTGAGGACAATGACAGACCGATTCCTGGCTTGGCTGCAGGAGGGCACCTTGACCCGGACGACACAGACGCCCACGGTGCGCCCTGGGGAGAGGGGCATTTAGGTGACTTGCCTGCACTCTATGTGGACTCCGGCGGCGCTGCCACCACGCCCGTGATGGCGCCCCGTCTTGAGTCGCTGGATGACGTGAAGGATCGGAGCTTGATGGTGCACGAAGGTGGCGATAATTATTCAGACGACCCTGAGCCTATGGGTGGCGGGGGTGATCGCGTCGCCTGCGGTGTGATTGCTGACTGAACTGTTTAGCAATTTTAATTCGTTTGTTATAGTTCTTATTCACAACACGGGGTGCCTGGTTGTTCGCAAACTCATGCAACAACCTGGCTGAGATAACACCCGTTGAACCTGATCCGGCTAATACCGGCGAAGGGATGTTTGTTTGGTTGCGGAGCCTGCGGCGCTTTTCTTTTGCGCTGCACCCGCGCCGGTCGGGCATGCCTTTGCCGAATTTGAACAAAGGTGTGTCATGACAAAAACAGTCTCTTCCCTTCCCATCAACAAGCAAGTGGTTCTCGTCACCGGCGCTGCCCGGGGGCTGGGCATGCATCTGGTGCGCGCGTTTCTTGGCCAGGGCGCCCGGGTGGTCATCAATTATTTCAGAAGCGCGGAGGCGGCCGAGCAGCTTCAGGCCGGGTCACCGGAGCGCTCGCTGGCCATTCAGGCCGACGTGCGCGCTGCCGGAGCGGTAAAAAGCATGGTGGATGAAGCGGCCGGGCATTTTGGCCACCCGGTGACCACCGTGATTAATAACGCCCTGCCCGATTTTTCCTTTGACGGTGATTTGCGGCCCGGCCCCGACGAGCTGGGCTGGGACGATCTGCATCAGCAGCTGGAAGGAAGTTTGC
>DAHVSI010000195.1 GCA_027324645.1 Castellaniella sp.
GCATTTATCGTGCAGTGACCACGCCCTGGCCAGACTACGAGCGCATTGGCACCCATCGCGACGGCAAATGGATACAGCTCAATACTAACGTGCTGCAAATCGAAAACGAATACTATTCCAGCATTCGGCCCAAGCGCGTTACCGGCCGCTGTGAGCGCCCGGCTACTGCGCTGGCCAACCGTGGCGTGCAGTATGTCGAAGTGCGCTGCCTGGATATTGATCCCTTTTCAGAGGTGGGGATCGCCCCTGACACCTGCCGCTTCCTGGACGCCTTTTTGTTGTTTTGCGCCACAGAAGACAGCCCCGACTTTCCTGACGGCGGGTTCTGCCGCGAAAGCCAGGACAACTTTAATCTAGTGGTCAGCCAGGGCCGCAAACCCGGCCTGCAACTTAGCCACGAAGATACCCCCATTGGCCTGAAAGACTGGGCGCTGGATATTCTGGACCGGATGCAGCCCTACGCCAGCTTGCTGGACCAGGCCTACAGCACCGACCAGCACGCGGCATCGCTGTCTACTCAGGTAGAACGCGCCACGCACCCCGACCTGACTCTGTCCGGGCGTTTGTTGCATGCCCTCAAAGACCAGCAGGCGTCGCTGCAAGACTATACGCTGCAACAAAGCATGGACCATCGCCAGAGCCTGTTGCAGCGACCGCTGTCGGCCACAATAAGACAGGCCTTTGCAGACAGCGTCGAGCAATCCTTTGCTGACCAGCGTGCACTGGAAGAAAGCGATACTGAAAGTTTTGACGCCTATGTGGCCCGTTTTCATGCGGCACTGACTACTGCCGGGCTGCCTGCATAGGACTGCAACGGCAGCACCGCAGTCAATCAGGACACGCCCGGGGGATCCTCGTATAGCCACTCGCGCCAGATGGCCACAAGCAGGGCCATTAACACCGGGCCCACAAACAGCCCAACCAGGCCCATGGTTTGCACCCCACCCACCAAGCCAAAGAAGGTGGGCAAAAATGGCATGCGCACCGGCCCGCCAACCAGGCGTGGCCGGATGGTTTTATCCACGATAAACAGTTCTATGGCACCCCACAGAAACAGCCCCACCCCTGCCATGGGAGTACCCGAACCCACAAGGTAGGTGGACACAACGATGACCGACAGGGGCGCCCCGCCCGGAATAAGAGCCATGAACCCGGTGACGGCACCAATAAGGGCTGGCGAGGGGACCCCTGCAATCCAGTAGGCCACCCCCAGAACAATACCTTCGCCCAGCGCAATGAGCCCCATGCCCGTTACCGTAGAGTTGATGGTGGCAGGGACAACCCGGGAAAACCGCTGCCAGCGTTCGGGCAGTACACGTTCACCCACAACGTCAATTTGTGACACCAGGATATCGCCGTCTCTGTAAATAAAGAACAGCGTAATCAGCATGAACAGTACCGTCAGAAACAGGTGAAACAAGTTACCCGTTGCAGACAGCACCATGCGGTACACGTTGCCAAGATGCTCACCACTGACCATCTGGACCAGCGTACCCAGGGCCTGTGGCTCGCCGATATACTCAACCCAATATTCAGTTAACCGTTCACCCACGAATGGCAAGTCCTGAATCCAGCTGGGTACATCGACCCCCTCACGGTTGGCCGCCAGGGCCCAACGAATGAAGCTACTGGCTTCCTGGATGGCAAAATTCAGCGCAATGGCCAGTGGCACAACAAGCACCAGCAACACAATGATCAGTGCCAGGGTCGCAGCCAGGGTGCGATTCTGCCGACAGTGCTCCACAAGCTGCTTGTAAAACGGCCAGCTGGCCAGCCCGATAATAAGCGCCGCCAGTACGGGCACCAAAAAGTCTTGCAGAAAATACAAGCCCGCCAGCGTGATGATCAGCAACAACCACCGCGCGATCATGTAAGCCGGCAACAGGGGCGGGGTCATGCCGTCACCGCTTCAATGTGGCAGCTACCCGCTTCGTGCAACTCACCAATAACTGCCGCCTGCGCCATGCCGTCCTGGTGGAACTGCGCAAGCACCGCATCGACCGTATCCGGCCGGCACGCCACTAACAGACCGCCCGAGGTTTGGGGGTCGCACAGCAAGGCGCGAAGCGTGTCGTCAATCGCTGGATCCAAGCTGACGTCGTGACCGTAGGATTCCCAGTTGCGCGCCGATGCGCCAGTAAGCAAGCCGTCCGCCGCCAGTTTGGGCACGTCCGGCAGCCACGGCAGGTTATGTGCCTGTAACCGGGCAGTCAGACCGGATTCGCGTGCCAATTCAAGCGCATGCCCCAACAAGCCAAAACCGGTGACATCCGTCATGGCATGCACGCCGTCTAGCGTTGCAAGCCTGGCCCCGGGCGTATTGAGTTGTGTGGTGCTGGCAATCATGGCCTGATACTGCGCCGGCGTTAAAGCCTCTTTTTTAAGGGCCGCCGAATAGACGCCTACGCCCAGCGCCTTGCCCAGTACCAGCTTGTCGCCGGCCTGGGCATCCGTATTGCGCCTGATGTGGTCGGGGTGGGCAAGGCCCATGGCCGCCAGTCCATAAATGGGCTCGACCGAGTCAATGGAGTGCCCCCCTACCACTGGTGCCCCTGCTGCTGCGCACGCTGAGGCACCGCCGTTGAGAATCTGCGCGATGTCTTCGTGTGGCAACACGTTAATAGGCATGCCAACGAGCGCCAGCGCCATGATGGGCGTGCCACCCATCGCGTAGATGTCGGACAGCGCATTGGTAGCGGCAATACGACCAAAATCGTAGGGATCGTCCACAATGGGCATGAAAAAGTCCGTTGTGGCAATGAGCGCCTGTTGGTCGTTAAGCCGGTAGACAGCAGCGTCATCAGACGACTCGTGTCCCACCATTAATTGCGGCAAGGCCTGCATGGCGGGCATGCTCTGAAGCAGACCCGACAGTACGCCCGGAGCAATCTTGCAACCACAACCGCCGCCATGCGAAAGTGAGGTCAAGCGAGGCCGTTGCTGCGAAGCTTCCATAGTCGTCATTTTTATCCGAGAAGTTGGCGGAAAGCAGCAGGAGTCGAACCTGCCTGGGAGTGTCTAACACCCCCAACTGGGTTTGAAGCCCAGCCATGCCACCAGACACGCTTGCTTTCCAACAATTTTCTATGATAACCGGTGACCAAAATCAGTGCCATCCGGCCTGAGCACATGCTGGTCGCGCACCCGGCGAGTCAATCCCGTACGGTTGAAAAACTCCAGTATCTGAACGGTTCTTTTGCGTCCCACGCCAATCTGGTCCCTGAAATCCGCCACCGTGATCCCCCCGTGCTGTGCCATATTGGTCAGCAGAGCAGCCAGCGCACGGACATGCTCGTGATGGTAGAACAGATCGTGCACAACCTGATAAATATCACCGCGTCGCAACATTTTACGCAGCACCTCGCGCACCCGGTCTTCGGGTACAGAAAGGCGTTTGCTCAAATCGCGCACCCATGGGGGGTTCACCCCCCCTTCGTGTATCAGCGGCAGTAAGCGCTCGGCCAGCAACGCATCGTTGGCCGACAAACTGACTGTGTGTCCCGGACGATGCACCCAGGGACCGTGGCGCTGCAACGCACCGTCCGCAAGCAGATGCCCACATAGGGCGTTCCACAATGAGTCGGGCATGGTCGGCGCACTCATGCGCCGCAAGCGTGCCATATCCACACCGGGTTCGTCAGGTTGCTGTTCATGGAATCGCTCCATGGTTTGCACCGCGATCGACGCCAAAGTTTGCCACACTGTCTTGTGGATCAGTATGGGTTCCGAACTGGCTGCACTATCTGACACCCAGAGCAAGGGCGCGTCTGACTGTAGCGTATCCCCTTCCACAAGTGCCTGGGGCCGCGTGTTGCGCGTCAGTCGCATCAGCACCGTTTCGCTCAGGCCCCACGGGGCATGGCGCAATAATGTCTGCAAGTCACGAGTATCCAAAAACTGGGCCAGCGCGTTCAGCCACGCCAGCCGCTCCGGGCGCCGCCTGCGGCGCCTGGGACCCTGGGCGTCCAGCACCTGCCCGCCCCCTATGGTGTGTTTTGCCTGCGCGTCACGAACAATGAACCTATCCCCTGGCAAAGCACAGACAGACTCTTCAAATACAAGCTGCGCTACCCCGTGGCCACCCGGCCCTATAGCCGTGTTGTCCAGCGGCACAACGCGCGCCATGTAATGGGCGGCACCAATATGCAAATGCACAGGGGTCCAGGTTTTGACGGCGCCGGCATCACTCAAGAGGGTCAGCCGGGCGTCCAGCCGCTTGGATGCAACCAGGCAGCGGCTGTCAGCCACCCAATCGCCACGAGCGATATCGTCCTTGCCCACGCCTGCAAGGTTCAGAGCACAGCGCTGGCCGGACACCGCCCGGCGTGCGGACTGATTTTGCGCATGAATACTGCGCACACGTAAGGGCCGGCCAGCCGGCATCAGGGTTAATTGAGGTGCAGCGGGATCATCCAGATCAAACACGCCGCCATGGACTGTTCCCGTAACAACCGTACCCTGCCCCTTCAGGACAAACGCGCGGTCCACGGCCAGACGAAACAGGCCGTCCCCGTTACGGGCGGACAAACGATGTGCAGAGGACAACAGATGGGCCTGCAGGTCGGTGACGCCTTTGTCCCCATCAGTCGTGGCACTTACCGTAAATACAGGCTGGTCCTGCAGGAAAGTGCCTTGCACCAACGCGGCAACCTGCTGCATGACTGCCTCAATGCGCGCTGCATCGGCCCGGTCTGACTTGGTGATGGCGACAGCACCGTTTTGTACGCCCAGCAAGGACAAAATAGCCAGGTGCTCTTGCGTTTGTGGCATGACACCATCGTCCGCCGCCACAACCAGCAAGCCAAAGTCGATACCCGTAGCCCCCGCAGCCATCGTATGGATCAGGCGCTCATGACCCGGGACGTCAATGAACCCGATTTTTCTGGTGTCATCAAGGGGAAGCCAGGCGTAGCCCAGCTCGATGGAAATACCGCGCTCCTGCTCGGCCTGCAGCCGGTCCGTCTGCACCCCTGTAAGCGCTTTTACAAGTGCGCTTTTGCCATGATCAATGTGTCCCGCCGTCCCAACGATCATGATTCTTGCGGCATGAATTGCGCCAGAAACGCCTGTTCATCTTCGTTTTCCAGACAACGCAGATCCAGCCACAGGGCGTCTTGCATGATGCGCCCAATGACCGGGCGCGACAAGCCGCGCAGCCAGCTCTCGAGCTTGATCAAGGCTCGGCCCGAGCGGGCCGAGCCAACGTAACGGATGACCAGCCCGTGGCTAGGCAACTCGTTAACCGGCAAGGCTCCACTGCCAATCTGGCTCAGCATAGGTGTGGCGGCCACTTTGTAGTCAGCGCCAACAGCCTGCTGCACCGTCGGCAGTAGGCGCTGCGCCTGCTCCTGCATCGTGGCTGGCTCGCGCGTAAGCAACCGATAGGTCGTTAAACGCTGTGGCAGCAATTCGGGCGCCCGGTACAGACGCAATACTGCCTCCAGGGCGGCCAGGCGCAGTTTGTCTACCCGCAACGCCCGTTTGAGCGGATTTTTGGCGATTTGACGAACCAGGTCTGCACTGCCAGCAATAATGCCGGCCTGCGGCCCGCCCAGCAACTTGTCAGCACTGAAGGTAGCCAGGTCCACGCCGGTTTGCAACACATCGCGAACCGTATCTTCGTGCGGCAACCCCCAGCGTGACAGGTCCACCAGCGTGCCACTGCCCATGTCCATCGCTGCCGGCAGGCCGTGCGCGTGCGCAATGCGGGCCACATCCGCCATGGCGGTACTTTCTGTGAAG
>DAHVSI010000213.1 GCA_027324645.1 Castellaniella sp.
GCGCTTCATGAAATGCAGCATGGCCAGCACCACCCCAATATTGACCGCCACAACCAGGTCGGCAAATACCGTCAGGATCAGGGTGGCAACCAGGATGGTGCTGTCTGCGCGTGGCGCCTGCCTGAGCATGCGAATCACGACACGGGGCTGGCTCATGTTCCAGGCCACCACAAATAGGACAGCAGCCAGGGTGGCAAGCGGGATATAGGCAGCCAGGGGTGCCAGCACCAGCACAATGACAACCAGTGTGATGGCATGAATAATGCCAGCCAGGGGGCTGTTACCCCCATTGCGAATATTGGTGGCCGTCCGGGCGATGGCTCCGGTAGCCGCAATCCCGCCAAACAGCGGCGCCAGTATATTCGCGGCGCCCTGCCCGACCAGCTCTTGATTGGAATGATGCCGCGTGCCGGCCATGCCATCGGCCACCACAGCCGACAACAGCGACTCGATAGCGCCCAGCATGGCGATCGCAAAAGCCGGGCCAATCAGGCTGACCATCTGGTCCAGCGAGGGTTCGGGCCACTGAAACGACGGCAGCCCCCGCGGCAGTTCGCCAAAGGTACTGCCGATGGTTGCCACGCTATCGAAACCGGCAAGTGCCTGAATGAGCGTGACGACAACCAGGGCAATGAGGGGGCCCGGCACACGCCGAATCCGGGGGACGACGGATGGCAGAATGACCAGGGCTAGTGACAGCGTCGCCAGTATGGTCGTGGCTGGATCAAGCTGGGGGAAAACACGCAACAAATGCCACAGCTTTTGGTGAAAATACTGTGCGTTAGTAGACGGCAGACCAAAAAAGTCAGCCCACTGGCCAACCCAGATGATTATGCCGATGCCGGCTGTAAAACCAACAATGACCGGCGCCGGAATGAACTTGAGCACAATGCCCAACCTGGCCACGCCAAACAGAACCAGAATGACCCCGGCCATGAGGGTGGCCACCTGCAGGCCGTCTACCCCATGCTGCGCCACAATGCCAGACAGAATGACAATGAAGGCCCCGGTGGGGCCGGCAATTTGCACGCGACTGCCACCAAAAACCGAGACGACCAGCCCGGCAATGATTGCTGTATACAGGCCCTGTTCCGGCTGGACGCCCGAAGCAATGGCAAACGCCATGGCCAGTGGCAATGCAACAATGCCCACAATGACACCGGCCACCAGGTTACGTAACCAATGCGCCCGACCAAGAAATCCAGCCTTGTATGCTTCGTGTAATGCAATCATTCCGCAATTATACGAGGGCGTGTGCCATAGCTTTTACTGGCCTGGTGCGCAGCAAACGCAAGCTGTTGGCCAGTACGATCAGACTGGCGCCCACATCGGCAAACACTGCCATCCACATTGTGGCCAGGCCCATCACGGCCAATATCAAGAACAATAGTTTCAGCCCCAGAGCCAGGGCGATGTTCTGGACAAGTATCGAATGGGTGCGCCGTGCCAGGCCCACAAACCAGCTGACTTTGCGCAAATCGTCGTCCATCAGTGCCACATCCGCGGTCTCGAGCGCTACATTGCTGCCTGCCACACCCATCGCAAAACCAATATCGGCCTGGGCCAGTGCCGGTGCGTCGTTGATGCCGTCGCCAATCATGCCTGTTGGTCCCTGTTCCATGAGCCTGGCCACATGGGCAATCTTGTCCTGTGGCAGCAGCCCGCCGTGACTGGCGGTAATCCCGGCCTGGCTGGCGACTGCGCTGACTGTATCAGGATGATCCCCCGATAACATCAGCGTCTGGATACCAAGTTCGTTCCATTGTCGAATGGCCTGCACAGATGAAGGGCGAAGCGTATCAGTGACCACAAAGGCAGCCAGGGCACCATGGCTATTGGCTAAAATACTGACGGTTCCGCCTTGCTGTTGTTCTGCGCCTATAACCGGCAACCAGCCCTCGGGTAACGACACATGGGGCAGCTGGGCGGCAATCCAGTCGGGACTGCCCAAAAACACTTGCTCACTTTGATAGCGGGCATGAACACCGCCGCCGGGGACAGCCTCGTAGTGCTGTATTGGTAACGCATCCGCGTATTCGTGCAGCCGGCCCTGCAGGCCTTTTGCCATGGCAAGCGCCACAGGGTGGTCTGAGCGCATGGCCAGCCCCGCTGCCAGCGCAAGGATGGCCTGCTCGTCATGCCCCGGTGCCAATAATGTATGGGCAAGTTGCGGCTTACCTGTCGTGACCGTACCCGTCTTGTCAATCGCCAGCCTGGTCAGATGCCGTCCTTGTTCAAGGTAGCGCCCGCCCTTGACCAGAACACCGTGCCTGGCAGCGACACCCAACGCACTGACGACCGCCACCGGTGTGGCGATGACCAGCGCACAGGGGCAAGCAATGACAAGCAGGACCAAGGCACGGTAGACCCAGTCATACCAGGGCTGCCCAAAGACCAGCGGGGGCACCACAGCCACCAACAACGCAATCAGGCAGGCCACGGGCGTGTAGATTTGGGCAAACCGGTCGATAAACCGCTGCACAGGGGCCTTGCGTGCCTGTGCATCATGCACGGCATGCACAATTCGGGCCAGCATTGTGTCGTTAGGCCCGGCGGTAACCCGGTACTCCAGTTCGACCATACCGTTAATCGATCCGGCAAACACCGTGTCCCCGGGGGATTTGTCTTGTGGGCGGCTCTCGCCCGTAATAGGCGCCTGGTCAACCTGCCCGTGCCCGCTGGTCACAACGCCATCCAGGCCGATGCGCTCTCCGGGCATGGCCCGCACCACACTGCCAATGCCCACCTGACTAAGCGGCTGGGTGCTGCCCTGGCCGTGCGCGTCCACCACCGTCACCGACGCTGGCGCCACGTCCATGAGCTCGGCTACCGACTGCCTGGCCTGATCCAGCGACCTGGCCTCAATGCGTTCGGCAATGACAAACAGGACCATCACCATCGCAGCCTCTGGCCACTGCCCCAATATAAACGCCCCGGTCACGGCAATACTCATGAGCGCATTGATATTCAAGTTGCGGGTGGCCAGTGCCGTCAGGCCCTTGCGGTAGATGCCCAGCCCACTGATTGCGATGGCAGCCATGGCTAAAATGAACCCGGCAAGCGGCCAGACAGCGAATGCATGCGACAGCTCGGCCAGCAACGCGAAGGCGCCAGCCACGGCAAGCGGCCACCAGGGTCGCGCCCGAGGCACCACAGAGGGCTCAAGCTCGCCTGTATCGTCCGGCAATTCCGCCTCAAAA
The DNA here is from genome assembly GCA_027324645.1 of Castellaniella sp. Taxonomy (GTDB): domain Bacteria; phylum Pseudomonadota; class Gammaproteobacteria; order Burkholderiales; family Burkholderiaceae_B; genus JAJYRX01. The sequence goes on from DAHVSI010000213.1 coordinate 3,201, forward strand.
CCAATGCTGCGCAACGCATCCAGCACCGCTTCCAGCCCATCGGGCGTGTGGCGGACAGTCAGCACCCGCTGCATCAGGTTGAATTGAATATCACTGACCTGCTCCATCCCTTGAAGGCGTTTACGAATCAGCGCTTCTTCGGTGGGGCAGTCCATCTGCATAATCCGCATTGGCGTGCTGACCATGCCTTGCTCATCCCTGGTGGGTGGCGACACGTGCAACGCGTCCAAAACGGTTGCGTCCATTGCCGTGGTGCCATGATGGTGACAACATTGATCGGACATAATCCCTCTTAAAATAGTCCTTGCATCACCATAGTAGAATCCTTAAAAGAAAAGGCAACCCCTGCGGCAACTTATCCGGGATAAGACACACACCATGAATTATTTTGTAATCAAACACCTGCACGTCACCAGCGCAGTACTGAGCATCCTGTTTTTTGTCACACGGGCGTACTGGTCCGTAAGCGGCAACGCGCTGTTACGAACACGCATGGTGCGCATACTGCCCCATGTGATTGATACCGTGTTGCTGGTATGTGGCGTACTGCTGGCTATCATGATCGGACCGTGGCAATCGTGGATCATGGCCAAGATCGTGGCCCTTGTTGCCTATATAGGCGTGGGCACGGTTGCCATCAAAACCGGACAAACGGCACGTGGCCGCGCCATC
>DAHVSI010000235.1 GCA_027324645.1 Castellaniella sp.
GCCAGCCCGCTCGTGTCAGCCGCCCAATGGCCTCGGGGCTGCCCGGGATAGCATGCCATTCCTCGGTACTTTTAATGTAGGCGTCACTGTCATGGTTGATGACGCCATCGCGGTCAAGAATGATCAGCTTCACGATGCCAATAAAGAAATGTCTGCAACCTGATTAAGCAACTGGTGCAATTGGGCAAGCAGGCTCAAGCGGTTTGCGCGGATATCCGGATCCTTGTCCATGATCATGACCTGGTCAAAGAACGCATCAACGGTGCTGTGTGACTGCGCCAGCAAGGTCAGGTTGCCGGCAAAGTCACCTTCCAGGAGCCGCTCATTGGCTTGCGGGGCAAGCGTGGCCAGCAGCTGCGCCAGTTGTTGTTCGGCCGGCTCGGTCAACAGTGCATGATCAACTTGTCCGGTCACCTGCTGCGCTTTGCGCAAAATATTGCTGACACGTTTGTTTGCCGCAGCCAAGGTAGCCGCTTCAGGTTGTTGCCAGAAATGCTCACAGGCTTCAACACGCGCCGGGATTTGGTGCATGGGGGGCTTAACGGCCAGTACAGCGTCAACAACGCGGCGATCGGTTTGTCGGGCCAGCTGGTTACGGTAGCGTTCAAGCACATAGTCCTGTACTTCCTGGACCGTGCCATCGGCCAGGGTGTTGGCAGGAAACTGTGCACTTGTCTGCTGCAGCAGATCAGTCAGGCTTACCACGTCAGTGCGCTTGCTATCCAGGTGCCCGCCCGCGGTCAGCTGTTCCCAGGCGCTGATGAGCCCCAGCGCTGCCCGGCGCAGGCCGAAGGGGTCACGCTCGCCAGTGGGCTTGAGGCCTATCCCCCAGATACCGACCAGGGTTTCTGCACGCTCTGCGATGAACAGAGTAGCCAGGGTGAGCGTGTCTGTATGGATGGGCGTGGTGAGTCGCAAATCATACTGATGGGCAATGGCCTGGACCACTGCCGGGTTTTCACCTTCGTGGGCTGCATAGCGTGCGCCCATGAGCCCCTGCAGCTCGGGGAATTCCCCCACCATGCTGGAATTCAGGTCAGCTTTGGCTAGCCTTGCCGCCCGGCGGCAGTCGTCCACATTGGCGCCCAGCTGTTCGCCCAGCCACCCCGCTATGGCTTCAACGCGCACTACGCGATCGTACTGCGAACCAAGGTCATGGTGGTAGATACTGCGCTTGAGCGTGTCGACCCGATCGCTCAAGGGTGTATTGAGGTCGGTGTCGTAAAAGAACTGGGCATCAGCCAGGCGGGGCCTGACGACACGCTCGTTGCCTTCAATGATGTTGGTTGGGTCGTCCACCGACATATTGCTGACAATCAGGAACTGATTGGTCAGCGCACCAGTGGCTGGATCGAACAGCGGGAAGTAACGCTGGTTGAGCCGCATGGTCAGAATCAGGCACTCTGGGGGCACGGCCAGGAACGCTTCATCGAACGTGCCCGCATAGACGGTAGGGTGTTCGACCAGCGCAGTCACTTCATCAAGCAGGGCAGTGACTTCAGGGTCGTCACCAAGCGTCGCACCCATCGCGCCGGCCTGCTCAAGTAACTGAGCCTGGATGGCTGCGCGGCGCTGATCAAACGAGGCAATGACCTGGCCCTGCTCGGCCAGTAGGTCTTGATATTGTTGTGCATGCACCAGGCGCAAATGGCCCTGTCCAGCAAAACGGTGGCCCCGTGTCTGTCTGTCGGCAGTCAGGCCGAAAGCATGCACCGGCACCACCTGGTCGCCCCACAATGCCAGCAAACTATGCACCGGCCGGACAAAGCGAACGCTGTCCCCATTGTCCAGCTGGTATTTCATGACTTTTGGAATGGGCAGGTGCGTAATGCTGTAGTCCAGTGCCTCCTGCAGCCCGTCCACCAGCGCGGTGCCCGTGGCTGTGCCACGGTACAGCAGATAGTCCTGCTTGCCATCCGATTCAATGGTCAGGTCGTTTTGCGACAGATGCCCAAGGCCCTTGCTGGCCAGCCGCTTGCTCAGGGCTGGGGTCATGGTGCCCGAGTCAGTCAGGCCCACACGTTTGGGCATGAGTTTTTCGGTGTACTCGTAGTCGGGGGCTTGCTGACGCACACTGCCAAACAGCACGGCAAGGCGTCTGGGTGTGGCAAAGTCTGTGACAGTGCAGTCGGGGGCCAGCAGGTTATGCTGTGCCAGAATGGTTTTCAGGCCCTCTGCAAAGGCCTTGCCAAGCTGATCCAGCGCACGTGGGGGCAGCTCTTCCGTGAGCAGTTCGATTAGCAGGGGTTGAGGATCGGAAGAGGGTGACAGCATTACACAGCCTCCTGGGGCAGCATAGGGAATCCAAGATCTTCGCGGGATTGGTAATAGGCCTGGGCCACGGCACGGGACAGATCGCGGATACGACCAATATATGCGGCCCGTTCAGTCACGCTAATTGCGTTGCGGGCATCCAGGAGGTTGAAGGTGTGTGCCGCCTTGAGGGTGGCCTCGTAGGCGGGCAGGGGAAGCGGCACCAGCGTGAGCGCCTTTGCATTGGCTTCGTGGTCGTCAAAGTGACGAAACAACGTTTCTGTCGGTGCCAGCTCAAAGTTGTAGGTAGACTGTTCGACCTCGTTTTGATGAAACACGTCGCGATAGTACAGCGTGCGGCCGTCAGGCGTTTTTGTCCAGACCAGATCGTAGACGCTTTCGGTTTGCTGCAGGTACATGGCCAGGCGTTCAAGACCGTAAGTGATCTCGCCCATGGCAGGGTCGCAGTCCAGGCCGCCTACCTGCTGAAAATACGTGAACTGGGTGATTTCCATGCCATTGAGCCAGACCTCCCAGCCCAGGCCCCAGGCGCCCAGTGTGGGGTTTTCCCAGTCGTCCTCAACAAAACGGATATCGTGCTGGGTGGGGTCAATGCCCAGTTCGCGCAGCGAGCCCAGATAGAGCTCGATAATGTCGCGCGGGGCGGGCTTCAGTACAACCTGGTATTGATAATAGTGTTGCAGCCGGTTGGGATTATCGCCATAGCGGCCATCAGTAGGCCGGCGTGATGGCTGGACGTAGGCTGCCCGCCATGGCTCGGGGCCAATGGCACGCAGAAACGTGGCCGTATGGGATGTGCCGGCGCCAACTTCCATATCGTAGGGCTGAAGCAGGGCGCAGCCGTGCTTGTCCCAGTATTTTTCAAGCGTAAGAATGATGTGCTGGAATGTGGGCATGGGTCACAGTAAAGTAAACAGGAAAGGCACGGACAATGCCGTGCCGGATTCGATAAAATCGATTGATTTTAACTGGTAAGAGGATTTCTATGTCTGAACAAGTCAAAACCAGTGTCCAGGACGGGGTAATGATCATCACGATCAATCGCCCCCAGGCACGCAACGCCGTCAACTATGACACTGCCCAGGAAATGGCCCAAGCGCTTGACGAGTTGGATGCCAATCCTGATTTGGCCGTGGGCATACTCACTGGCGCCGAAAACACGTTTTCTTCGGGCATGGACCTTAAGGCCTTCGCTAAAGACGGCCAGCGCCCTTATGCCGGCGATCGAGGCTTTGCCGGCATTTGCGAGCGGCCGCCACGCAAACCCATTATTGCAGCCGTCGAAGGGTACGCTCTGGCAGGCGGGTGCGAAATCGCCCTGTCGTGTGATCTGATTGTAGCTGCCGATAACGCTACCTTTGGGTTGCCAGAGGTAAAACGGGGCATTGTGCCTGGCTCGGGCGGCATGGTGCGTCTGCCCTCCAGAATTCCCTACCATATCGCCATGGAGGCAGTGCTGACAGGCGATATGCTGCCGGCCGCACGCATGGCGCAGCATGGCCTGATCAACAAGCTGACGCAGCCAGGCCAGGCGCTTGAAGCGGCCCTGGACATGGCCCGTACCATTGCGGCCAACGGCCCCCTGGCTGTTCAAACCGCCAAGCAGGTTGTGTCCGAGTCCCGCAATTGGCGCCCAGCCGACATGTTCGATTTGCAGCGTCCGCGCATTGCCCATATTTTCACGTCGGCAGACGCCAAAGAGGGGGCGACTGCCTTTGCTGAAAAACGTGCGCCCGTCTGGCAGGGTAAATAACCGCATCAGCTCCCTATTTTGCAGGATTCGTTCATGACCACTCTGATTAAAGAAGATGACTTCATCCAGTCAATTGCTGATGCAGTCCAGTTTATTAGCTACTACCACCCCGCTGACTACATCAGCCATCTGGCCCGTGCCTACGAAACAGAAGAAAGTCCGGCAGCAAAAGACGCCATTGCTCAAATACTGACTAATTCGCGGCTATGTGCCGAAGGGCGCAGGCCAATCTGTCAGGATACGGGTATCGTCAACGTGTTCCTCAAGGTGGGCATGGACGTCCGGTTTGAAACCAGTCGCAGCCTGCAGGAGCTGTGCGACGAAGGCGTGCGGGCTGGGTATCTGGACCCCGACAACCCACTGCGCGCCTCGGTGTTGGCCGACCCGCTGTTCGAGCGGCGCAATACGCGTGATAACACCCCTGCGGTCGTGCATGTCGAACTGGTGCCAGGCAATGAGGTCGATGTGCAGGTTGCGGCCAAGGGCGGCGGGTCCGAGAACAAGGCGCAGTTTGCCATGCTCAACCCCAGCGATTCGCTGGTCGACTGGGTATTGGAAACGGTCCCCAAAATGGGGGCAGGGTGGTGCCCGCCCGGCATGCTTGGCATTGGCGTTGGGGGTACTGCTGAAAAAGCGATGCTCATGGCCAAGCAATCGCTCATGGAAGATATCGACATGTTCGATTTGCTGCAGCGTGGGCCACAAAGCCGGGTCGAGGCGCTACGTATCGACCTGTACGAAAAAGTGAATGCCTTGGGTATTGGGGCACAGGGACTGGGAGGGCTCACCACCGTGCTTGACGTCAAAATCAACACATGTCCCACCCATGCTGCGTCCAAGCCTGTGGCCATGATCCCCAATTGTGCTGCTACCCGGCATGTGGGCTTTGTGCTGGACGGCTTGGGCCCGGCGGCATTGACGCCACCCGCTCTGTCAGAGTGGCCGGACGTCAACTGGGAACCCGACTACAACAAGTCCTTGCAGGTCGACCTGGATCAGCTCACGCCGGAACAGGTGGCCAGCTGGGAGCCTGGCCAGACCCTGCTGTTATCTGGCAAGATGTTTACAGGGCGCGACGCTGCGCATAAGCGTATCCAGGAAATGCTGGCGCGCGGTGAAGCGTTGCCGGTTGATTTCACAAACCGCGTGATTTATTACGTGGGGCCTGTCGATCCGGTACGGGACGAAGTTGTGGGGCCCGCTGGACCAACAACCGCAACGCGTATGGATAAATTCACCGACATGATGCTTGAGCGGACCGGGTTACTGGCCATGATTGGCAAGGCTGAGCGCGGCCCGGCTGCCATTGAGTCGATTCGCCAGCATCAGTCTGCCTATCTGATGGCTGTTGGCGGATCAGCGTATCTGGTGTCCAAAGCTATACGCAGCGCCCGTGTTGCGGCATTTGAAGACTTGGGCATGGAGGCCATTTACGAATTTGAGGTGAAAGACATGCCTGTAACGGTGGCGGTCGATTCTGACGGCACATCGGTTCACACCACTGGCCCCAAGCAGTGGCAGGCCCGAATTGCCGATATCTCAATTGTCCCGGTGGATTGACTATGACTGAACAAGACCTTGATCAATGGCTGGAGAGCACCGAAAGCTGCGATGACAACATCGATGCGGGTCATATTGCCAAAATGGCCGCAACGCTGGGGCGTTCCCCGCTTGAGGCGGGTGACGCGCTGCCCATGCTATGGCATTGGGGCTTGTTTCAACAGCCCGAACCCTACGATCAGCTAGGCGCCGATGGCCATCCAGAAACTGGTGGCTTTCTGCCGCCGGCTGGTGGGGGCAGCCGCATGTGGGCAGGCGGACAGGTCGAGTTTATTCACCCCTTGCTGGTGGGTACACCGGCCACCCGCAAGTCTTCCATTCAGTCAATCGAGCAAAAGGAAGGGCGTAGTGGTCGGCTCTTGGTGGTGACCGTAGAACACGAATATGTGCAGGACTACGTGGCCTGTATTCGCGAAGAGCAGCAGCTTGTGTATCGCGAACCCGCGCCCCTGCCGCAACGCGATACTGACAAAGTCCCTGAATCAGAGTGGTCCTGTCTGATCAAGCCAGATCCTGTCATGCTGTTCCGCTATTCTGCCGTGACCTTCAATGGCCATCGCATTCACTACGATCACGAGTACGTGACCAGGCACGAAGGCTATCCGGGCCTGGTGGTGCACGGCCCTCTTATCGCCACCCTGATGTGTCGTGAATTCACACGTGCCCACCGGGACAAAGTACCTACTCTCCTGCGTTATCGTGGGTTGCGGCCCCTGATTGCTCCAACCCCGTTTTCAGTGGGCGGGCGGTTGCTTGATCCGTCTGCTGTGGAGCAGGATGAGGAGCCGGACCAGGAGTCCAACAAATCCACAGATGGTGGAGTTGCCCACCTGTGGGCCGAGCAGGACGGCACGCTGGCGCACGAAGCGCACTTGCACTTCAAGCCATAGGGGCAGTTTCCATGTCTTCACCGTCCTCGTCCTCGCCCCGACCGCTTGACGGCATCACGGTGATCAGCCTCGAGCAGGCCGTGGCAGCACCGTTGTGTACCCGGCACTTGGCAGAAATGGGCGCCCGAGTCATCAAAATAGAGCGGCCCGGTACCGGCGACTTTGCCCGGCACTATGACGAACGGGTCCACGGGCTTTCATCGCACTTTGTGTGGGTCAATCGCTCCAAGGAAAGTCTGACACTCAACCTCAAGCACCCCAGCGCGATGGCAATTATGCATCAACTGCTGCAGGAGGCTGATGTGCTGGTGCAAAACCTCGCACCTGGTGCTGCCGACCGGCTGGGCCTGTCATTCAAGACCTTGCAGCCAACGTATCCTCAATTGGTTGTGTGTGATATTTCCGGGTACGGTCAGGGCGGCCCCTACGAAACCAAAAAAGCCTACGATTTGCTGATCCAGGCCGAAAGCGGTTTTTTGTCTGTCAGCGGTTCGCCTGACAACATCGCGAAAGCCGGTTGTTCGGTCGCCGATATCGCGGCGGGCATGTATGCCCACAGCAGTATTCTGGCTGCACTCATGCTGCGGGACCGTACCAACGAAGGCAGCCATATTGATGTGTCCATGCTAGAGAGCGCCATTGAGTGGATGGGGTTTCCCATGTATTACGCCTTTGAGGGGGCGACGCCCCCACCGCGGGCAGGCGCTGCACATGCCACCATTTATCCGTACGGTCCGTTTGCTGTGGCCGATGGTTCCGAGGTCATGCTGGGGCTGCAAAATGAACGTGAATGGCAGGCGTTTTGTCGTGAGGTATTGGGCGATGCCGATTTGGTAGATGACCCGCGTTTTGCCAGCAACTCGTTGCGGCTTGAAAACAAGCAAGCTTTACGCACCAAAATCCTGGCAGCGTTTGCTAGCTTGTCGCGCGATCAGGTCATCCAGCTGCTGGATCAGGCAGGTATTGCCAATGCCCACGTCAACACCATGCACGATGTATGGGCGCATCCGCAACTGGCCGCCCGGGATCGCTGGACAACTGTCGACAGCCCGGCCGGTACCTTGCCCGCCTTGACACCACCGGCAAACAGTACCGCCTATACCCCCCGAGTCAGTGCCATCCCCGAACTGGGCGCTCATACACACCGTATTTTGACCGAGCTGGGCTATACCGGGGAACAAATCCAGCAATACGCCAGCGATGGAGTGATCTGATGCGTTCATTATTGTTTGTGCCGGGCAACCGGCCAGATCGTTTTGCAAAAGCGCTGGCTGCTGGGGCCGATACCGTCATCATTGATCTTGAAGACGCGGTAGGGCCCGAGGACAAGGGCCTGGCGCGCGAGCATATTACTGCCTTTGCCGGAGAACATCCGCAGGCAACATTCATGGTGCGCGTCAATGGCGCGCAAACCGCGTGGTTTGACGACGATCTCACCTGGTGTCAGTCCTTGTCGGCTGTGGCCGGGGTGGTCCTGCCAAAAGCCGAAAGCGCGTCTCAGGTGGCTGAAGCGGCGCACACGGGCAAGCCGGTCATGCCCATTATCGAGTCCGCGCGGGGTGTGCTGGCCATGTCCGAGCTGGCAAAGCAGGCGCATGTACAGCGATTGTCATTTGGGTATTTGGACCTGATGCTCGAGTTAGGCACAACGCCAGACACCGGGGCCGCCCGGACGGTACTTGACCAAGTGCGCGTGCAACTGCTGGTACAGAGTGCCGCCTGTGGGCTGGCAGCGCCCATTGATGGTGTTCATCCCGATTTTCGTGACACGACGGGTCTGCAACACCTGGCGCAGCATGTGCGCAATATGGGGTTTGGTGGCATGCTGTGCATCCACCCTGATCAGGTTGCGGTCATAAACGGTGTGTTCCAGCCGGATGCTGCCCAGCTGGCGTGGGCGCAACAGGTGGTTGATGCTGCTAATAACACGCGACAGGCTGCATTTCAGCTGGATGGGCAGATGATAGACGCGCCCGTCATTGCCCGTGCCCGCCGTTTGCTGGCACAGTCAGCCTAGTATCCGTCACCCGTTCAATAGACTGCCCGGCGCACTGGTCGATCAGGGTGTCAATGGTGCCCTGCGACAGCACCAGGTTGGGCCTGAGCTCTGCCAGAGGGCGCAGCACGAAGGCCCGCTTGTGCATGCGTGGATGTGGTAACACCAGTGTGTGGGTCTGCATTTCTACTTCCCCAAACAGCAGGATATCCAGGTCAAGCGTGCGCGGGGCATGATGAAACGGCCGGGTACGACCATGACTGTTTTCAATAGCCTGTAAATGGTGCAGCAAGGCATGGGCATCCAGTTCGGTGTGGATATCAATGACGGCATTGGTGTAGTCGGGCCCGGACGCCTCTACAGGTGCACTGCGGTATAGCGATGATACTGCCAGCACAGAAGTGTCGGGCAGCGCATGTATGTCGGCAATCGCCTGGTCCAGCGTCTGTGCTGCATCGCCCAGGTTGGCACCCATCCCAATACTGGCTATTGTCATGTACGCCTCATGTCAGGTGTCGCCTGATGGTGCGCTGTCAGGCTGATGAGAATCCGTCTGTCTGTGTTTTTTGGATGGGCGGCGTCTGCGCCGACTGCGCCGCTTGGCAGGAGCCGGCCCGGACCCGGCTTTGTTGCCACGCAAGGCATCCAGCATGTCTTCCCGTTTGGTGTCATTGGCATTGGCCAAGTCCATCCACCACTGGGCCAGGACGCTGTCCACCTCTTTGGCTTCGGCACGCAGCTGCATGAAATCTACTGCAGCCTTGAAACGCGGCTGGGACCACATCCGCCGAATTGCCTTGGGAGACGATTTTTCGAAACGGGGCTGCATAAACCAGATATCACGCATATCGGATTGAAACCGACGCTGAATGGGCAGGGCCCGGGTTTGCTGCAGGATCACCTCGTCGGAGGCATCATTAAGTGCCTGGATAAGATGCTGCCCTTCCTGCTGATAGTGTTGCCAGCGTTCGCGCACCAGGGGCCATAACAATGCGGCAAACAGGAAGCCGGGGCTGTTGGGTCGGCCGGTACGCACCCGATGATCAGTACGATCAAGGGCAAGCTGAACAAAGGCAGCGCCGTTTTCAAGTTTCCAGGTGGGGTCGAGCAGCGGCAAAACCGGATGGTGCAGGTTCGCGTCGCGCAGCGAAATGATGCAGGCCATGGCATTGCCGCATGTCAGCAGCTTGATCAACTCGTCCACCAGGCGCGAGCCTGGCACATTGCCAAGCAAGGGGGCCAGTTCACTGATGGGCGCCAGCGTGGCAGGCTCAATCGTGGCATCCAGCTTGGCGGCAAACCGCAACGCCCGCATCATGCGTACCGGGTCTTCCCGGTAACGTGTGTCGGGGTCGCCAATCATGCGCACAATGCCTTGTTGCAGATCGTCGACCCCATTGTGGTAGTCAATCACCACTTCGTTAAGCGGATCGTAATACAACGCATTAAGCGTGAAGTCCCGCCGGGCGGCATCGTCTTTTTGCGAACCAAAAAGATTGTCGCGCAAGATGCGGCCATGCTCATCGGTCACTTGGTTTTTGTGCGCACTGCCACGAAAAGTGGAGGTTTCAATGATCTCCCGGCCAAACACGACATGCACCAGCCTGAAGCGCTTGCCGATGATGCGTGCCCGCCTGAATAGCGGGCGTATCTGTTCGGGTGTGGCATTTGTTGCCACATCAAAGTCTTTTGGAATGAAGCCTGCGATCAGGTCGCGTACCGCACCGCCGACAATGTAGGCGTCATAGCCATGCTGGGCCAGCACCTCGCAAACCTTGATGGCATGCCGTGACACACGGCGGCGATCAATCTGGTGGACATCGCGGGGGTAGTGTTGCGGTCCGGATTGGGACCGGGGGGCCGAAAACAATCGGCCAACAAAGTTTTTAATCGTTTTTTTCACCATGATATAGGCAGGTCAGGACTTGGCGTCCATCATGTCGGTAAAAAGGTCCAGTACTTGCCAATCGTGCTCTAGGGCAATATCAAGCAGGGCAGGGCTGGCATTGGTGGCAATGGGGTGCGACACAATTTGCATCAGGGGCAGGTCGTTGATTGAATCGCTGTAAAACCAGGTCTCATCAAACTCTTCGATACGCTTGCCTAGCGTGGCCAGCCAGTCGTCAACGCGCTTGATCTTGCCTTCCTGATAGCTGGGCACACCCTGTACACGCCCTGTGTACCGGCCGTCGTGCATTTCAGGAATGGTGGCAACCAGGTGGTCAATGTCCAAGGCCCTGGCGATAGGCGCGGTAACGAACTCGTTGGTGGCCGTGACGATGACACAGAGATCGCCCTGATCCTTGTGGCTGGCAATGAGTTCGCGGGCGGCGGGCGTGATCGCCGGCAAGATGATGGTCTGCATGTATTCAGCATGCCATCTGGCCAGCTCGTCAGGACTGCCGTAGGTTAACAACCCCAGCATGAAGTCGTATGTCTCGGCCGCTGTCAGGGTGCCGGC
>DAHVSI010000242.1 GCA_027324645.1 Castellaniella sp.
GCCAGCCAGCAGGGCCGCCAAATCCAGCGACAACACGCGCTTGCCCTTGAGGGTTTCCGGGACTTCATCGTTAATGATGCGCTGCGCCAGCCCTTCCACAATAGCGGTTTTACCAACGCCAGGCTCACCAATCAGCACAGGGTTGTTTTTGGTGCGCCGCTGCAGAATCTGGATTGACCGGCGGATTTCGTCGTCCCGGCCAATAACCGGATCGAGTTTGCCCTCACGAGCAAGCTGCGTCATGTCGGTGGTGTATTTTGCCAGTGCCTCGCGTTTTGATTCGCTATCGGGGTCAGTAACCGATTCGCCGCCGCGCACGGCCTCGATAGCCGCCTCAAGAGGTTTGCGCTGCAAGCCTGCCTCGCGCAGGATACGGCCTGTTTCCCCCTTGTCGTCCACCATGGCCAGTAAAAACAGTTCACTAGCAATGTATTCGTCGCCACGTTTAGCCGCTTCTTTGTCAATACGGGCAAACGCTGACTGCAAGTCACGGCTGGCCTGAATGTTGGCGTCGGCACCCTGTACGTTGGGAAACCCTTCAATCTGTTTGTTGACGTCTGTGACGACCCGGTTGACGGCCACACCAGCGTGGGCCAGCAGGCTGCCGCTACCACTGTCGGTATCGGCCAGCAAGGCTGCCAGCAGGTGGGCCGGCTCTATATAAGGGTTGTCGTTACGTATGGCCAAGCTTTGCGTATCGGCTAACGCATTCTGAAATTTGGTCGTTAATTTGTCGTATCGCATGGTCTGTTCACTGTGAGATTGGTTGGGCCATATTGCCCGGAATACCTGTTAGATAGGGTCATCCATGCCGTTTTCAAGCACAGCCATGTTGGTCACACACATCAAAAACCAACAGAAAGCAGCGAATACTGTCACAAAAATCCTCATCGTTTATACTTTGATAATTATCAATTATCTTAATTGTTGGCCGTAGCCACTAAAGCATGAAACGAATTCCCATCACTCGCGACAGTGACCGCTGTTCAGCCTGCATCCTGAGTGATATCTGTCTACCGATTGGAATGTCCCGGCAAGATGTCGCCCTGCTTGATGAGTTCGTGCAGGAACGCGTACGCATTTCCAAGGGCAAGGTACTGTTTGGACTTGGTGATACCGTCGAGGCAATATATGGTTTGCGCTCAGGCGCCATGAAGACCCAGCTGCAGGATGCCGGCGGTCAGGTACAAATTACCGGCTTTGTCCTTCCAGGAGAAATCATCGGCATGGACGGCATGGGCAATACCACCCATGTATCACAGGCCGTAGCGCTTGAAGACAGCGAAGTCTGCGTGGTCCGCGTTGAAGACATTGACCAGATCTCTCCCAGCCTGCCTGTTTTACAGCAACAATTCAGGCGTCTCATGGGCATGGAAATCAACCGGTCACACCAGATGGTCATGACGCTGGGTACATTACGTTCCGAACAGCGCGTCGCCACATTCCTGTTAAATATTTCCAGCCGCCTGGCCACGCTGGGCTATTCGTCGCGCAACTTTATCCTGCGTATGAGCCGCGAAGAAATCGGCAATTATCTGGGCCTGACGCTCGAGACGGTCAGCCGCCTGTTTTCGCGCTTTGCACGTGAAAATTTAATCTACATCAAACAGCGTGACGTGACCATTCTGGACAAGGAAGCGCTGCAAGAGCTGGCCGGCGTCAGTTGCGACTGATGTCCTGCCACGGGCCGGGACGGCGGCCCGGTGCCATAAACAGGCTAAGCGCACTGGAAGCGGCAGCCATTATCCAAAAAAGAAAAAACCCCGCAGCATAAATAACCTGGCGACTGGCTGTCAGGTAACCAAAAAAAGCAACATCAAGAGGATCGACCAGGGCAAATACCACGCCACTGGTGGCGCCCGCGATTAAAAACGAGGGCCACAATATCCACATCAGTGTTCGCCTGGTCAGTCTCATGGGTTGCCTCCTGCGCAATAGCCGATCAGTGTTCTTTAGTCTGTTTGCTCACGACCAGCCCACTCTTGACGCCACCGTCGTCAATGGCCTGATCCGAAAAATTTTGTACGGCAAGAATAATCGTAATAATACAGCCAATCACCGCAATGGCGGGCCCAGCCATGAGAATCCACGGCCACGTCTCACGCTCCTTGCTTGGAACTTGCCGCATTTTCCCAAGCGGCTCCAGCATTACTAACAGATCATTTAGTCTACTCATGAATTTCACCCATAAAAAAACCGCTATTGGACTGTGCTGGGTAGGAGACCCGAAAGAATCTGGGGATGGGATTCTTCGGGAGCCAGCACAGACCGATAGCGGCTCTGTCTTTTACCCCTT
>DAHVSI010000245.1 GCA_027324645.1 Castellaniella sp.
TCCTCTACATCAGTTCCATGTGGATTGCAGGGGTCATGCAGGGCCTCATGTGGCGCGCCACCGAAGCTGACGGCACCCTGACGTACAGTTTTGTCGAAGGGGTCAAGGCAACGTATCCGTTCTATACCATTCGTCTCATGGGCGGTCTGCTGTTCCTGACAGGCATGTGCATCATGGCTTGGAATACCTGGCTGACCGTTCGGGGTCAGACACGTGTCAACCCAGATGTCCCCCTGTTCAATCCCGACGCTCGCGATCCGGCTCTTGTTGGCCCAGCTGCGACAACCGCCTAAGGAAGCAACACCATGTCACAGGAAAAAAATCGTTTTTTCTCGCACGGGACAATCGAGCGAAATGTCGGACTGCTGATGCTGCTGACCTTCCTGGTCATTGCAACATCCGGACTGGTGCAGATTGTGCCGCTGTTTTTCCAGCACTCGACCACCGAGCCAACCGAGGGCGTAGAGCCCTACGAGCCGCTTCACCTCATCGGTCGCGATGTTTATATTCGCGAGGGCTGCGTGAGCTGTCACTCACAGCAAATTCGCATGCTCAGCTCCGAGGTGCAGCGCTACGGACCTTACTCACTGGCGGGGGAGTCAGTCTATGACTATCCCTTCCTGTGGGGCTCCAAGCGTACCGGGCCGGACCTGGCTCGTGTAGGTGGGCGTTATTCCGATGACTGGCATCGTGCCCACCTGCGTGATCCGCGTATTGTTGTGCGCGAATCCAATATGCCGGCCTATCCGTGGCTGCAGCACACGTCCGTCGAAAACGAAAACGTGCAAACGCGGATGCGTGCCTTGCGCAAGCTTGGTGTGCCCTACAGTGACGAGCAAATTGACAAGGCACCCGAGCAGCTCGAAGGCAAGACCGAAGAGGACGCGATCATCGCCTACCTGCAAGGTCTAGGGGTTGCCGGCCGTGATGCAGCTGCCGAGGCAGTGCAGCGTGGGGGTGAATAAGGTATGACGGGTATTTACACGGGCATCGCAACGGCTCTTGCGCTGTTGACGTTCATCGGCATTGTTTGGTGGGCCTTTTCATCCGGCCGTAAAAAAGACAATGAAGAGGCGGCATCACTTCCCTTTCTCGTCGAAGACGAGATTGAGCAGGTTGACGAGGACCTGAATAGCAACCCGGATTCCAATCGCAATATGGATAAGAAACAAGAGGGCTCTCATGAGTGATTTTTTCAACAGCGGCTGGAGCGTCTATATTGCCGTGTTTGCTCTGGCTGGTATTGTGTTCTGCCTCTGGTTGCTGTTTACTCAGCGCAAGTGGCTGCATAAGGATGTGGAAGTCGAAGACACCGGCCATGTCTGGGACGGCAATATCACCGAGCTCAATACATCGGTACCACGGTGGTGGACCATCATGTACTTGTCGTTCTGTGCGTTCGGGCTCATTTACCTGATCCTGTATCCGGGTCTGGGCAGCTTCAAAGGAACGCTTGGGTACACCACAGCCGCCAAGCTCAAGGACGATCAGGAAGCTATGCAAAAGCGCATTGAGCCGCTTTATGCCAAATATCGCGACATGGATATCCCCGATATTGCGGCGGATGCCGATGCCCGCATGATCGGCCAGCGTCTGTTTCTGAACAACTGTGCGCAGTGCCATGGCTCGGACGCCCGGGGCGCGCCCACGTTCCCCAACCTGGCCGATTCACACTGGCTGTATGGGGGTGAGCCCGAGCAGATCGAACAGTCCATCACAGACGGTCGTCATGGTGTCATGCCACCCTGGAAGGACAGTATTTCGCCGGATGAGGCCAAGGATATTGCTCACTACGTCCGCTCTTTGTCAGGGCTTGCGCACGACTCGTTGCGTGCGGTACGCGGCAACCGAGGCTTTGAACAGACTTGTGTTGCCTGCCATGCGGCAGACGGCACGGGTAATGAAGCCATGGGTGCGCCCGATCTGACAGCCAACGTCTGGCTGTATGGCAGCTCGGAAGCCACCATTGTCGAAACCATTCTGAACGGGCGTGATAATCAGATGCCGGCTCAGAAGGGTGTCCTGACAGAAGACCAGATCCGCATGCTTACCGCCTGGGTCTGGGGCTTGTCCAATCGTGACAACACGGAAGCCACCAAGTAGGAAATAGTGCATGAGCAGCGAAAACACTTCGCAAAACACCACTAAGCGGCCTGGACCGCGTGTTGTGCCACGCAACACGGCTGACCGGGCCGCCAAAAAACGAGCCAAGGACGACATATCGCCTCAGCTTGAAGGCGTCATTGCCGACGTTCGCAGCAAGATTCATCCGCGGACCGTCAAGGGCACGTTCAACAACTGGCGCATCATCATGGTGGTGCTGACCCAGTTGATTTTTTATGGCTTGCCCTGGTTGCAATGGAACGGCCGTCAGGCCGTTCTGTTCGATCTGGCCGCTCGCAAGTTCTATCTGTTCGGGATGGTCTTGTGGCCGCAAGATGTGATTTATCTGGCCGTATTGCTGGTGTTATCAGCGTTTTCGCTGTTTTTGTTCACTGCCATTGCCGGGCGGTTGTTTTGCGGATATGCGTGTCCGCAAACGGTGTATACGCAAATTTTCATGTGGGTCGAACGGCGCATTGAAGGCGATCGGGTTGCGCGCATTCGGCTTGATGAACAACCCTGGAACCTGCGCAAGTTCCGGCTCAAGGCAACCAAGCATGTCATCTGGATAGCCATCGCGTGGTGGACCGGGTCCACATTCATTGGCTATTTTGCGCCTATCCGCGAACTGGGCATGGGGCTGCTGCATTTTGACCTTGGCCCATGGCAATGGTTCTGGATGTCTTTTTATGCCTTTGCCACGTGGGGCAACGCAGGGTTTCTGCGCGAAACGGTGTGCAAGTACATGTGCCCCTATGCACGCTTCCAAAGCGTCATGGTTGATGATGACACGTTTGTCGTGACGTACGACCATGTACGAGGCGAGCCACGCGGCGGACGGTCACGTCGGATCGACCACAAGGAAGCCGGCATGGGCGATTGCATCGACTGCACGTTGTGTGTCCAGGTCTGCCCAACTGGTATCGACATTCGTGACGGCCTGCAATACATGTGTATTGGTTGCGGGGCATGCGTTGATGTGTGCGACCAGGTCATGGACAAAATGAACTACGACCGGGGCCTCATCCGCTACACATCGGGCAAGGCCATCGTGGACGGCCTGTCTCAGTCCGAGGCGCGGCGACGGGTATTCCGGCCACGTGTCATTTTCTACAGTCTGCTGCTGTTTGGCATTGCAGTGGCGTTTGTTGTGTCGCTGGCTACCCGCACTACGTTGCGCATGGATATTATCCGGGACCGCGGCGCATTGGGGCGCGAAGTGGCAGGGGGCATGATAGAAAACGTCTATCGCCTGCAAATGATCAACACGTCCGAGCAACCGCTTACTCTCAAGCTGGGTGCCGAAGGCATTGAAGGTCTGGTCATTACCAGCGCAAATGGCGACGAGACCATTGAACTGGCCCCTGCGTCGAACCAGTTGATTCCCGTGGTTGTGCAGGCTCCGGCGTTGGATATCGAGCCCGGACTGTATGACATCACCCTGGAAGGGGATGGCACGCTGCCTGACGGGCGGGAACGCACTGTGTCAGAGCAGAC
>DAHVSI010000256.1 GCA_027324645.1 Castellaniella sp.
TGGCGATTGGCAAGGCCGATGTCGTATTGATCAACGGCCTGAAATTTGAGGGGTTTTTACCCCGCCTTGCCACGGCCAGCCACACCCGGGCGCCCATTATCGAACTCACCAAGGGCATCGACAAGCTGACCAGCGCCACGCATGAGCATGATGATGACCAACACCACCATCATGGCAAACATGACCCCCACGCCTGGCAGTCGGTACACAACGCAACCGTCTATGTCACCAACATTGCCAACGCTTTTTGCACAGCCGACGCCAAGCATTGCGATGACTATCAGGCCAACGCCAACACATACAATGCGCAGCTGAAAAAGCTGGACAAGTCGATTCACAACATCGTGGCAGACATACC
The DNA here is from genome assembly GCA_027324645.1 of Castellaniella sp. Taxonomy (GTDB): domain Bacteria; phylum Pseudomonadota; class Gammaproteobacteria; order Burkholderiales; family Burkholderiaceae_B; genus JAJYRX01. Next base: position 359 of record DAHVSI010000256.1, read on the forward strand.
CACAAGCCAGCGCACCGTGATCACGTCGCATGACGGATTCAATTATTTTGAACGGGACTATGGCATCCGGTTTTTGGCGGCCGAAGGGTTATCAACCGAATCAGAGCCCTCAGCTGCTGACGTTGCGCGCCTGATAGACCAGATCAGAGACGAAAAGGCGGCTGCCCTGTTTACAGAAAACATGGCCAGCCCAAAATTGATCAAGCAAATTGCTCGCGAAACCGGCATTGCCGTGGGCGGTGACCTGTATGCTGACGCGCTGGCCGAACCAGACCAGCCGGCGGGAACCTATATAGGCATGATGCGTAGCAACGCTCTGACCATCAGCCAGGCTCTGGCGCCCTGAACACAGTTCGGGGTCAGCACCTGGCTTCCTGCATGTGGGGTTAGTCGTGCGGGGTAGTGCTGCAGTCTTCGCAGGTACCGCGCATTTCAATGATAGTCTGCGACAACTGGAAGCGGCGATCATGGGCAAGCTGCTTGAGCTGCGCCTCGACCACATCATCAGCAAACTCATCGGCCCGGCCGCATTGGTCGCAAATGGTAAACGCCGCCATGCCATGCCCATGGGGGTGCCCATGGGCACAGGCAACAAATGAATTGATGCTTTCAAGCTTGTGCACCATGCCCACGTCGATCAAGGCATTGAGAGCACGGTAGATCTGGAGCGGCACGCGGAACCCTTGATCACGCAACGTATCAAGCAGGGTATAGGCGCTTTGCGGACGGCCGGCCGCGGTCAGCGCATCCAGCACCTGCTGCTGTCTTTGAGTCAGCTTTTTTCGTTTCATCATGAATGGAGAACCTAGTTGTGCCAAGCTGCCCTTGGCTAAAGACCGCAGGCGCGTAGTTATTCTATCAATGCAACGCCAGGCTTGGCCCATTTGATAAAATGTAAGCATCCGGACAAAGCCTACTCCGGCCCCTTCCTTATTGGCACAATACATGGTTATGGCCCGCTTTCTTACCCGATACACGGCCTTTTATGCCGTCATCGCCGCTACCCTCTTTTTTCTTGTTCTTGGCGCCGTCGTCAACCTATGGTGGCTGCTTGCCGCGGCCCTATCGGGCGCCCTGGTCATCCGCGGCATCATTGACATCAAGCAACCGCGCCGCGCTATCCGGCGCAACTATCCGGTTATTGGCAACCTGCGGTTCATATTTGAATATATCCGCCCCGAGTTGCGACAGTATTTTTTTGAGGACGACACGGACGAAACCCCGTTTTCACGGGAAGAGCGCAGCCTGGTGTACCAGCGTGCCAAGCAGACTGTGGATGTCCGGGCGTTTGGCACACAAAGCAATGTGTATGGCAATGACTACGAATGGATCAACCATTCCATGGAGCCCGGCAAAATAGCCGATACGGACTTCCGGATTACGGTGGGTGGGCGCGACTGCACCAAGCCTGTGTCGTTATCTGTGTTCAATATTTCGGCCATGAGCTTTGGTGCCCTGTCGGGCAACGCGGTGCTGGCACTCAATAAGGGCGCCGCCATGGGTAATTTTGTGCATGACACAGGCGAAGGCGGCATCAGCAGCTACCACCTGGAACACGGTGGTGCCCTGATCTGGAATATAGGGTCTGGCTACTTTGGTTGCCGGGATGAGCACGGCAACTTCTCTGAAGAGCGCTTTGTAGAACAGGCCAGCCGCGATGCGGTCAAAATGATCGAGATCAAGTTGTCGCAGGGCGCCAAGCCTGGCCATGGCGGCATGCTGCCCGGAGCCAAAGTCACCTCCGAGATTGCCGCCGCCCGTGGTGTACCGGCCGGCCAAGATTGTGTCTCGCCTGTTCACCACAGTGCGTTTACCACGCCCATCGAACTGCTTGAGTTCGTGGCACGGTTGCGACGCCTGTCAGGCGGCAAGCCTGTAGGCTTCAAGATGTGCATTGGTCACCCTTGGGAGTGGTTTGCCATTGCAAAGGCCATGCTAAAGACTGATATTTTGCCTGACTTTATTGTGGTGGATGGGGCCGAGGGCGGCACGGGCGCAGCGCCAGTCGAATTTATTGACCATGTTGGGACACCGCTGCGTGAGGCGTTGCGCCTGGTACACAATACGCTGGTGGGTATAGGCCTGCGTGACAAAATCAAGTTGGGTGCATCGGGCAAGATCATCAGCGCCTTTGACATGGCCCGGGCCTTTGCACTGGGCGCCGACTGGTGCAACAGCGCCCGCGGCTTTATGTTTGCCATCGGCTGCATTCAGGCCCAGGTATGCCACACAGGCAAGTGCCCCACCGGTGTGACCACGCAAGACCCCAAGCGCCAGGGAGCCCTGGTTGTGTCAGATAAATCTGTTCGCGTCGCAAGTTACCATCGCATCACGCTGGACGCGCTGGGCGAACTGTTGGAAGCTGCCGGATTAAGCCATCCCGACGAGCTCAGGCCGCACCATATCGCCCGACGTGTCGCCAATGGGGGTGTGCGGGTACTGTCGGCGCTGTTCCCCGATCTTGAAACGGGCGAGCTGTTGCAGGGCAAGTTCAGACAAACAATTTTTCGCACGGCCTGGCCTATGGCACAAGCTGAAAGCTTTGCACCGCTGTACAGCTTGAGTGCCGCGCTATCGGGCAACCCCGGCCAGGAGCTGCCCAAGAAAGCCAGCGAGGCAAACCGGACCGAATCAGCGTAGACCGCGCTCAGGCAGCAGTGCGGTTGGTCAGGTCCAGAATATCCACAATAGCCAGCACATCGCGAAGCTCGGCAACCAGGGACTCAACCCGCTGCCTATCGGCCATATCCCTGAACGGGCTGCCCCCTTCAAACCGGTCTTGATCGGTTCGTACGCAAATCAGCAAATCGTGCTGGCTAAAGGCAAGCGATACGTTATATTCGTCGCCAAAATGCCGGGTCAGGTTAGTCAAGCGCTCCATAAAACGCGGCGTCAGCAGGTATCGCGCTTCGATCTGGTCGGTGGAATACACATCAAACCGGTCTTCAAAATCCGGATCTTCCAGATACACCCGTTGACCAGGCTGCTGTGGCCTGAACTGGGAGCGAACCGCCCAGTTCAGCATCCAGGACCTGTTGGGCAATACCCGCGTTTGGCCCTTGAAGGGCTTGGCAAACTCGTAGGTCAGGATCAGCCCCTGAAAAACGGTCTGATCCTTGTCATCTTCCTTGTCGCCCTTGACCTCGAGTTCAAGCTCGCACAAGTCAATGCCGACCCCGGCGTAATCGCCGCTGATGTGGTCTTCGGCATGGGCGCGATCGTAGCTGGCGGGCAGCAAACCCGCATTGATAAAGCGCTGAAACGGGACACCCTGGGGCTTGGGGCTGTATTCCAGACCATAGTAGTGGCACACGGGCGCCACCAAGGCGGACTTAAGCGACGAGGTCAGGCGCTTGCGCACCCTGAACTGCACC
>DAHVSI010000019.1 GCA_027324645.1 Castellaniella sp.
GACCTGGAAGAAGCCGTCGCCATCATGGGCAGCAGTCAGCTGGGCGCCGAACTTGAACGAGATGAAGTCGAGGACATCACCCAGTTTCTGCGCACGCTCACGGGTGATCAACCCAAGGTCGAATATCCGACCCTGCCTCCCAGCACGCCCGACACACCCAGACCACGCAACAACTAACCGCCTGGTCCGGCGTACTATCTAGCAAAAGGGGATCTGCGGATCCCCTTTTTGCCTGCTATGATCAGCGCCATGACCCGACCTGACCCAACCAAAACCGTGCCTGGCGCACTCATCGGCCCTGAAGCGGACCGGGATTTTGCTGCCATTGCTGCGCCCGAGATTCGCCACCGTGTCCGTCTGGCTCATCTTGTTTTTCACCTGCGCCGCTTTAGCCAGACCTGGATTGGCAAACCAGTGGGCAAGCTGCTGTTGCAGGTTTGGTTAAACGGCTTGCCGGGTGCTAAATGGATAGAACGTCGTGGGTTGCCACGCCGCAGTCTTGAGCAATTGCTGGGCCCCGATGCCCTAATCCGCAGTCTGGACCCACAATCACTAGTGCAATTTGCCATGCATCCACCCGGCACGCGGCACAAGTCCCCGTCCTGGTCATTCATTCATGACGGTGACTGGGATTTGTGTCGTGTTGACCTGCGTGAAGATTACGCCATCAAACTGGTCCGGGACCTGGACACCCATAGACATGACCTGACCCAAACGGCCAAATACAAAGAACTGATGGAGCGTGTTGAGCAGGGTAAGCCCTGGCACTCGCACCAGGAAGGCCTCTATCTAGACTCGCCCGAACGCATCCTGGCTTACCTGCGTGTCTATCTGGGGTTTCTGGACCAGATGGCCAAACAGGGGTATGACGCGTCACGTGCCAAGGACTACCCTGGCATTGCCATCACCCGCGAAGGCCGTATCGTCAAGGTCAAGCGCGGTGCACACCGTCTGGCCATGGCGCAATGGCTGAGCCTGCCCGTCATGCCTTTTCGTGTCTCGTACGTGCATCGGCAATGGTGGGACCAGGTCACACAAGGGGCACAGGGGCACCAGGCTCTGGAGCGTGTTCGCCAGGCATTGGCCCAGGCAGAACCGGAACAACACCCCGGGCCCTTGACCCCCGGCTGACACCACCGTACAGGCCAACCAAAACCGTATGCAAGCCGCCCAGTTGGTTGAGTGGCAGGCATTGTTTTATACTACAAGATGGATTCCTGACAGTAAGGTTGGCACATTGTTGCCTAGACCCAAGAAACACCCGGCCCTGTAGGAGAGACCCGGTCCACCCGGGCGCCGATGGAGCAACCGCCCCGGAAACTCTCAGGCAAAAGGATTGCAGGGCCGCGCAACAATCTGGAGAGCAGTACCCAACAGGTACTCACCGAAGGGGAACTACGCCCTGCAGGAAGGCGTGCAATCTCTCAGGTACCGTGACAGATGGGGCTTGTACCGGCATGCACCGGTGCATCAGTCTGTTCACAAGGGGGCTACATGACTCATATCGCTGTTCTGGGTGCTGGAATCACAGGCGTTACCACCGCCTACGCTTTGGCTTTGCGTGGCTATCAGGTTACGGTCTTTGATCGCCACCGCTACCCCGCCATGGAAACATCTTTCGCCAACGGGGGCCAGCTTTCTGCCTGCAATGCCGAAGTCTGGAACAACACATCCACGATTCTCAAGGGGCTTAAATGGATGATGCGCCGCGACGCACCATTACTGGTCAACCCCAAGCCATCATGGCGCAAATACAGCTGGATGGCCCAATTTATCCGGCACATTCCCGACTATCGAGCCAACACGATTAAAACGGCACAGCTGGCCATAGCAGCGCGCGAGCACCTGTTCCGCATTGCTGAAACCGAAAACATTGACTTCAACCTTGAACGCCGCGGTATTTTGCATATTTTCCATAATGCAGAAGACTTCGCCGATGCACGCAAGGTCAATACCCTTCTGACTGAAGCGGGGCTTGAGCGGAATCCCGTCACGTCTGACGAGATCCGCTCCATTGAGCCTACCTTAACGGGCACCTACTACGGGGGGTTCTACACGCCGTCCGATTCCACAGGCGACATTCATTTGTTCACACGCGGCCTGGCCGAAGCTTGTGAAAAGCGTGGCGTATCGTTTGAGTACGATGCCCAGGTGAGCGCCATCACCCCAAACGACCAGGGTGTGCGCATTGACTGGCACGATGCCACCGCCGAGGCAGGCACGATTCCCGAAGGACATACCCTGCAGGCCGATGGCGTTGTCGTGTGCGCTGGTGTAGGCAGCCGGCAGTTTGCCCGATCGCTTGGCGACCGGGTCAATATCTATCCAGTCAAAGGGTATTCAATTACCGTCCATATGGACGACGAAGCAAGCCAAGCCAACGCCCCATGGGTCAGTTTGCTTGACGAAGACGCCAAGATCGTCACTGCCCGACTGGGCAAGGACCGCTTACGGGTTGCGGGCACTGCCGAGTACAACGGTGAAAACAGGGATATCCGCAACGACCGGATTGAACCCTTAGTGCGCTGGACGCGCCGCCACTTTGATGTTGATATGCGCCGCGTCGTGCCCTGGACCGGACTGCGCCCCATGATGCCTGACATGATGCCCCGCGTGGGCCGTGGCAAGCGTAGCGGTGTGTATTACAACACCGGTCATGGCCACCTGGGCTGGACGCTGGCACCCATTACGGCAGAAACCGTGGTTGGTGCCATTGGCGAAGACATGCCCGTGCCAGCTTGACGGGCCCTTGCCTACCCAAAAGCCGCGTACCGGTCGGCCACTAGGCATTGCCCAGTGGCCGCGCCTGTTTGCGCAAACGTCGTACGGCAACCATTACTACCATCAATATGGCAATGGCCATGCAAACGCCGCTGATGGGCCGGGTAAAAAAGATCAGCAAGTCACCGCGTGACAAGAGCAAGGCCCGTCTGAAATTTTCCTCGACCATGGGGCCCAGCACAAAACCCAGCAATAGCGGTGCAGGCTCAAACCCCAGCCGGGACACAGCATAGCCAAAAAGCCCCACCAGCAACACCACCCATATATCAAACAGGTTGTTGTTGGCGCTGTACACCCCAATACAGATAAAAAACAGCACAGCGGGGTAAATAAGCCGATACGGCACTGTTAGCAACCTGACCCAAATACGGATGAGTGGCAGATTAAGCAATACCAGCAACAGGTTGCCTACCCAGAAACTGGCGATGAGTCCCCAGAACACCGTTGGATGCTCAACCATGAGCTGCGGCCCCGGCTGAATGTTGTGAATCATCAGCGCACCCAGCATCAGCGCCATGATGGCATCACCCGGAATACCCAGAGTCAGGGTGGGAATAAACGCGGTCACCACCGCCGAACTGTTGGCCGCTTCAGGGCCAGCCACCCCTTCAATGGCGCCCTTGCCAAAACGCCGTGGGTCTTTGGCCAGCTTTTTCTCGGTCGCATACGACATGAACGAGGCGATGGTGCCGCCCGTTCCGGGCAGCAAGCCAAAGAATGACCCCAGGCCGGCTCCCCGGCTGATGGCCCCCCCAGTACCCTTGAGTTCGGAGCGGCCACGCCACAGTGATTTCATGGTGACGCCCGAATCAATCACGGACGTGCCCTGCCCTAGCCGTCCCGCGCTGCTTAGCACATCAGCCACCCCAAACAGCCCCATGGCCAGGGCCACGAGCGACAGGCCATCCTGCAGCTCGGGGATATTGAGCGTGAAGCGCATGGTGCCCGTGTTCACATCGGTACCGACTACCCCCAGGATGAGTCCTACCAGCACCATAGCTACACCCTTAAGCGGCGAGCCACTACTCAAAGTCGAAGCGGACAACAGCCCGAGCAGCATGAGCGAGAAATATTCGGCCGGCCCAAACTGAAACGCCACCGCCACCAGCAGCGGACTGAACACTTTGATCAGGACGATGCCGGTGGTTGCCCCCAGAAATGAC
>DAHVSI010000054.1 GCA_027324645.1 Castellaniella sp.
GGGCTGCCCGTTGCCCTGACTATCGCCACCACAGACAACGTCACGGCCTCCCGCACTGTGCGGGCGCTGCACGGCGAATCGGCACGTATTTACTCCAGCACCGACGTCACAGGGGTTGAAATGGGTGGCGCATTCAAGAATGTGATCGCCATTGCCTGCGGCATTTCTGACGGTCTGGGCCTGGGTGACAATGCGCGTGCCGCCCTGGTTACGCGGGGTCTGGCAGAAATTCAACGGGTCGGGCTGGCCGCCGGCGGACAACCCGAGACGTTTTTTGGCCTCACTGGCCTGGGCGATCTGGTTCTGACCACGACCGGGTCTTTGTCGCGCAACCGCCAGGTAGGCCTGGCTATTGGCGAGGGCCAAACGCTAGATGACATCTTGGCGACCGGCATGACTGCAGAGGGCGTGCGGTGCGTCAAGGCCGCCCTGCACCTGGGCGAACGCCACGAAGCCGAATTGCCTATCACGCGCGCCGTACACGACGTTCTATTCGAAGGGCTGCCCGCCAAGACCGCGGTTACCCGGCTGCTAGCGCGCGAATCCCGTACAGAAGGCCTGTCGGCGCCAATCAAATAGCGCCTTCATAGCCTGTCTGGCGCCACGCCTCAAATACGGTCACTGCCACCGCATTGGACAGGTTCAGACTGCGCTGCTGCGGCCGCATTGGCAACCGCAGCCTGTGCGCCTCGTCAAACAGGCTCAGCTCGTCCGGGCCCAGGCCGGCTGTTTCGCGCCCAAACACAAAGACGTCCCCCGGCTGAAACGAGGTGTTGGCCAGCGACCGGCCGGCCTTGGTCGTAAGCGCAAAACAGCGTTGCCTGTCCGGCGCGATCGCCTCCATCGCCTGCTCCAGACTGTCGTGAATACGTAACGCTGCCCATTCGTGATAGTCCAACCCCGCGCGCTTCATTTTGGCGTCATCCAGTGCAAACCCCAGCGGCCGGACCAGATGCAGGCAGGTTCCTGTATTGGCTGACAACCGGATGACGTTGCCTGTATTGGGCGGAATTTCGGGCGAAACCAGAACGATATGAAACATGCCGGCGCAGCGCCTGTGAACGAACAACGTTGTTATTGTACGGGCTGATCCGGCTGGGGCGTACGAGCCAACACCAGGGCATAGACGTTGACTGCCCCACTACGACGCAAAATACGCGCAATACTGTTGAATGTGCTGCCTGTGGTCATCACATCGTCCACAATGGCCACTGTGTGGCCCACCGGCCCCGTTGTGCGGTACAAACCGGCCGTTGCCATGTCCCGCTGCTCGCGATTAAGCAAAGCCTGTTTGCTGCCCTGCGCGACCCTGATCAGCAACTCAGGCCGACACGGCCACCCAAGATGGTCTGACAACCCGCGGGCCACTTCAGCAGCAGGGTTAAAACCACGGCGCACCAGACTTTGCCGACTGGCTGGCACCGGCACCAGCACCACATCGTGTGGCCAGCTGCCAGGCCGCTGCTGTACGGCCCGCGCCAGCATGGCAGCCAGCCCAGGAGCAAGTGCAAACTGAGACTGGGCCTTGAACCGGTGAATAAGCAAATCAGCTGGGGGCTGATAATCGAACACCGCAACAACCCTGTCGATAAGGCGTGGACCGCTTGCGCAATCAACACAATACAGCTGGGAAGGAGCAGACCTTGCTTTAGTGCTGACGGCACACGCCGCGGCACCCTGGGCGGACGGGGGTGGCGCCATTAACAACCGACAGTGGTCGCATCGGGCCACGGCTTGACGCATCGTTCCAGTAACGAGATCATGGCAGTAACCACACAACGCACCTCCACGGGCAGCCTGCCTGCACAATGGACATGCGGTGGTCATGCAGGACCGCCATTGCCTGCTCATCGTGTGGACATACTCGCGCAAAACAGGCAGATACGCCATAATGGAAACCCCACCTTTACCGCAAAACATCCATCTGATCACAAGCGAGCCACGCCCGCCATTATTTGCCGGACACTTATGCCACAACCCGACACCCTGCGCCTTGATCCCCAGCACGTCGTCAAGCAGTTTGCGCGACGCAACCCTCTGGATGCCGCCCAGTTTCTGTATGGCGAAGTCGCGCAGCGCATGTTGCAGCGTTTAAGCTATATCCGTATTCAGCCCCATACCATTCTGGATGCAGGCTGCGGCAATGCCCATGCGCTAGAGCCCCTCAGGGCACGCTATGCCGACCTTGATTACATCGGGCTGGACGCCTGCGAGCCCCTTCTGGACACTGCACGCCACCGCTACGCACGTCGGCCCGGTCTGTGGCAAAAGCTACGCAATCGCCCCACCCCCCCTTTAGCCTTTGTCCATGCCGATATGGCGGAAACCGGGCTTGCGCCGGAAAGCGTCGACATGATCTGGTCGAACATGGCGCTGCACTGGCACCCCGAACCCCATAACGTGATTGCCGAATGGCGCCGTATTTTGCGGCCCGAGGCCCTGACCATGTTTTCCACGCTGGGGCCCGGTTCGCTGGTCGAGTTGCGCGAGGCGATCGACAGCGCGGGGCTTTCCACGACAACGCCGCCGTTGGTGGATATGCACGACTTTGGGGATCTGCTGCTGGAAAACGGCTTTATGGATCCAGTCATGGACCAGGAAACCATCACCCTGACCTACCGGACCGCGGAAAAACTACTGGACGATGTCCGGACACTGGGCGGCAACCCCAGTCTGGACCGTCGCCATAGTCTGCCTGGCCGCGCATGGCGCGAACGCCTGCTTAAAACCCTGGAACAGCAACGGCACCAGGATGGCACCATTCACCTGACAATGGAAGTTGCGTATGGTCATGCCTGGCGCGCCAAGGCGCACCGTACGGTTCAGGGCGAGACCCGCATTTCGATTGGGAGCATTGGGCGCGCCAGCGATATTCGCTCTCCCCTGCCCGGCCAGCAAAATCCCGACAAAAAAAGCTGAGGCCGGCACCCAAGCCGGATAGGTTCAGGCCGCGCCTGCAGGGTCAGCGATTGCGGCGCCGGGCTGAGGCGTCAATGCCCAGCTGCTTGAGCTTGCGATACAAGTGGGTGCGCTCCAGGCCTGTGGCCTCGGACACCCGGGTCATGCTGTAGTTTTCCTGCTCAAGATGATATTCAAAGTACACACGCTCGAACTCGTCGCGAGCATCACGTAGTGGCTGATTAAGCGAAATACTGCCAACGCGAGAGGTGTCTTGTGCCGGCACGGCTGTTGTCAGCGTAGCGGATTCGGCCTGGCCTGCCGGCTGGCCGGTGCCGGCGGAAGCAGGTGTCTGGCGGTTTTCAGCGCCGGGGGCAGCAGGCTTTTCAGCGGGCGGTGCCTCGCCACGCGCTGCAGCCAGCATGGCCGGCGATACCACGGGATGGGCCAACCCTGCAGCCACCGCCTTCAGCAGTTTCTGCAAAGTGATGGGCTTTTCCAGAAAATCGACAGCCCCAATACGCGTTGCCTCGACAGCCGTGTCAACCGTTGCGTGGCCGCTCATCATCACCACGGGCATATCGAGCAGCCCCTGTGAGCTCCATTCTTTAAGCAGACTGACGCCATCGGTATCGGGCATCCAGATATCCAGCAAGACAAGATCGGGCCGGGCGCGCAGCCGGGCCTCACGCGCTTGTGCCGCATTTTCCGCCAACTCAATGGTATGACCTTCATCATAAAGAATTTCGGACAAAAGCTCTCTGATGCCGATTTCATCGTCAACAACCAGGATCCTGGCCATATCACCTCACTTGTGTTTTTTAACTATTATCGTTTGCTGGTGCGCTGTCGTCTACCGCATCAGGGGGTATGACCAGCTGCGTCAGCAAAATAGATACCCTTGCACCGCCATCACGGCGATTGGCCACTTCAATCCGGCCCTTATGTTCTTCAATAATTTTTTTGACGATGGCAAGACCCAGTCCCGTGCCAGCCGCTTTGGTTGTAACGTAAGGCTCAAATACCCGGGTCAGCATTTGCGGAGCAAAACCAGGTCCATTATCTGCCACAGATAGCCGCACCGCAAGGGACTGTGTTTGATCGCTTCGTTCCGCCCGCGTCAGCATCGTCGTTACCTGGACACGTGCCGGCTCGGCGTCCTCGGCGCTGGACGCTGCGTCACACGCGTTGACCAGCAAATTATGAATGACCTGTCGCAATTGTGTGGGATCACCGTGTATGGCGGGAATGTCATCATCCAGCGATACATCCAGGGCCACATCACGGCCGTTGGCGTGCGCCAGCCCTTCCGCTGGGTCCCAACCATACAAGGCCAACACGTCGGCAATCAAGGCATTGATATCGATACTTTGCATTTGTGCCGGCGGCGTTCGCGCATATTCGCGGAAATCATCGACCATCTGCTTGAGTGAAGCGACCTGGCTGATGATGGTGTTGGTACTGCGCTGCAGCATGGCGGCGTCGCGTTCATCCAGCCGATCCGCCAGTTTCATGGCCAGCCGCTCAGCCGATAGCTGTATGGGCGTGAGCGGATTCTTGATTTCGTGTGCCAGGCGGCGGGCCACCTCACCCCAAGCCACGGCTCGGTTGGCCGAAATCACTTCGCTAATATCATCAAACACAACCAGGTAGCCGCTGTCCTCTCCGTCAATCTGCAAATGGGTGCCGCGGGCCAGCAGGGTCACGATATGCTGGCGGGACTCGGTCTGGCGCGCCGGCAGCAACTCCAGCTCAAACTGTTGCTGCCAATACGGACGTTCAGAGCCCACGGCCGCATGATCCGCAAATGCCTCGCGGATGCGGGCAACCAAACCAATTGCGCCCTCAACAGTTTCAAGCGGGCGGCCTGCAACCTGACGCAGGTCAACATTCAGGATAGCCTGGGCGCCCTGGTTGAACAGCGTCACATGAAAACGCTCATCAAACACCAGGACGCCGGACGACAGGTGCGCCAGAACCGACTCAAGGTATACGTTGGAGCGTTCAAGCTGCAGGCGGTTTGTCTCGACCAGACGCCTGGCCTCGTCCAGCTGGCGCGTCATGGCATTGAACGACCGGGTCAGCTGCCCCACTTCATCCTTTTCAGGGGGCTCAGGCAAGGGCCGGTAATCCCCTACCCCGACTGCCTGGGTGCCGGACGCCAGGGTCAGCAACGGGCGCACCAGGCGGCGGGAAACAGCCAGCGCCACCACAACAGCAGCAAACACCGCCAGAATCAGCGCCAGCGTCAGCGTGATCCCATAGAGTTTTCTTAGGCCAAGCCGCGACAAGGCGAGTTCCTGGTAGTCGCGGAAACCTTGCTGCACCTGGCTGGCGTT
>DAHVSI010000065.1 GCA_027324645.1 Castellaniella sp.
TTCATGTACCCCAGCGATGCACGTGAATCTGCCAAACACGGCAAGCTAAGGTTGCTATACGAGGCCACCCCGATGAGCTGGATTGTTGAACAGGCAGGCGGCGCAGCGATCGATGGCCAACAGCGGATTCTTGACGTGAAACCGCAAGCCCTGCATCAGCGCACTGGCGTGATTTTGGGATCCAGCAATGAAGTTGACCGCTTACAGCAATACCTGACCGGCTAGCCCTTGCCCACACCGTGAAAGGGTCTAGAGCGTCAGGACCGTCGCCCCGGTAGTTTGCCGACCAGCAAGCGCCTCGTGTGCCTGGGCGACCTGCTCCAAAGAATAACGCTGCCCAATACGAACGCTGATTTGCTGTCGCCCCACCAGATCAAATAATTCATCGGCCGCCGCCTGCATGGATTGTTGGGTAGGCACATAGCTGGCCAGTGTTGGGCGGGTAACGTACAACGATCCTTTACTGGCCAAAATACCCAGATTGACGTCTGTAACCGGCCCTGACGCATTGCCAAAGCTGACCATCAAACCCCGCGGCTGCAGGCAGTCAAGTGACGTTTCCCATGTATCCTTGCCGACACCATCGTAGACGACCGGCAATTTTTTCCCGTTAGTTAATTCCGCCACCCGGTCAGCTACATTCTCACGGGTATAATCAATCACTTCCCAGGCACCATGTTGCTTGGCCAACGCGGCCTTTTCAGGGCTGGAAACCGTACCTATAAGACGTACACCCAGAGCCCGGGCCCATTGGCATGCTATCAGTCCAACCCCACCGGCGGCCGCGTGAAACAGCGTTGTCTCGCCTTCCGACAACCGGTACGTCTGGCGTAACAAATACTGGGTGGTAAGCCCTTTCAGCATTAGTGCGGCGGCTTCTTCGTAACTGATGTCGTCTGGCAACTTAACCACTCGATCAGCGGGTACGTTTCTTGCTTCCGCGTAGGCGCCTAACGGACTTTGGCCGTAAGCAACTCGATCTCCTTTCTTAATATGCGTCACACCGCTGCCAGTGGCCTCGACAATGCCTGCCCCTTCGAACCCCAACCCGTGAGGCAGTGGGCTGGCATACAGCCCCGTGCGAAAATAGATGTCAATGAAGTTCAGCCCTACCGCCTTCTGGCGTATAGTGACTTCATTAGCAGCCGGCTCGGGCACCGTCACCGTTGTCAGTTCCATGACTTCGGGGCCCCCATGCTCCTGAATTCTGATGGCCTTCACTTGCTCAACCATAACGACTCCTTTGTAAATTTTCTGCACCCATCATACGACGCCCTGATCACCGCATCCAGGCATAGTGCAACTTCGGTTTGCTCATGACTATTTTACGAGCCAGACTTTCCATACATGTCGCCGCAGTGCTGTTTGGACTGACAGGCATTTTTGGTGAACTCATTCAGGCCAGCGCTATTGCCATTACCGCAGGGCGTGCCGGTTTTGCGGTGGCTACGTTTGCCATGCTGACTCGTTTGCAAGGCGGCAAGCAATGGCGAGCAATAAGCTGGCATAGCCTGGCGGTCCTGGGCCTGGCAGGCGCGATGCTAGCTGTTCACTGGGTAACGTTCTTCATCGCCGTGAAGATTGGCGGCGTTGCGTTGGCAACACTGGGGTTCGCAAGTTTCCCGGCGTTCATTACCCTGGGTGAATACTTTATTTTCCGGGAGCATGTCAGTCGCAAAGAATGGCTCGTGCTTGCGCTGGTCACAGTTGGTCTCGTTCTGGTCACACCCTCTCTGGATGTAGCAAACCAGGCAACAATCGGCCTATTGTGGGGGCTGCTATCCGGCTTGTCTTTTGCCATGTTCACGCTAATCAACCGCCACGCCACCGGGCATCTTTCGGCCCGGCAGGTTGCTGGCTGGGAAAATCTTTTTGTACTGGTGCTCACTCTACCTTTTGCCCTGGGCTCCATAGCTGAACTGGATGCACTGAATTGGTTCTGGATGGCCTTGCTTGGCGTGTTCTGTACCGCACTGTCACACTACTTGCTGGTAGCCAGTATGGCCAGGCTCAGTGCACGCAGTGCAGGGATTGTTATTGCCCTGGAACCCGTTTATGCCATCTTGTTTGCCGCCATTCTGTTTGCCCAGTACCCATCCATGCGCGCGATTATTGGTGGCATGATCATGATTGGTGCAATTGTCTGGTCCAGCCTGCCTGGCCGATCCGGCAGCGCACGTGCTAAATGATAGATACCGGTTAAAATGGGACTTTTAACTTAAGCTGACGGAAATTTATGGCAGGTCACAGTAAGTGGGCGAATATCCAGCACAGGAAAGGTCGCCAAGATGCCAAACGGGGCAAGCTCTGGACAAAGGTCATTCGTGAAATCACCGTCGCCGCGCGCGACGGTGGACCTGACCCCACGGCCAACCCGCGCCTGCGCCTGGCGCTTGAAAAAGCCACGATTGCAAACATGCCCAAAGACAATGTCCAGCGGGCCATACAACGCGGATCGGGTGGCGCGGACGGCGACAGCTACGAAGAAGTTCGTTATGAGGGCTACGGCGTTGGCGGCGCAGCTGTCATTGTCGATTGCATGACTGACAACAAACAGCGCACGGTCTCTGAAGTACGTCATGCTTTGTCAAAACATGGCGGCAATCTGGGTCAGGATGGCTGCGTCACCTTCTTATTCAAGCACTGCGGGCAATTTATTTTTGCCCCTGGCACCTCCGAAGACACCATCATGGAGATTGCGCTCGAAGCCGGCGCCGATGACGTCGAAACCGACGACGATGGTGTTATCGAAGTGGTCTGTGAGCCCGGCGATTACGAAGCGGTCAAGGCCGCATTTCAGGAGGCTGGCTTGGAACCAGAGCTCCAGGACGTCATCATGAAGCCACTTAACGAAACCGAGCTCACCGGCAAGGATGCAGAAACTATGCAGAAAATGCTGGATGTGCTTGAAAATCTGGACGATGTCCAGACGGTTTACACCAATACCGTCTTTGACGAAACAGTTCAACAGTAAACATCAGCATGAAGATTCTTGTCGTAGGCGGCGGTGGCCGCGAACACGCCCTCGCATGGCGCCTGGCTCAATCCCCCCGCGTCGATCAGGTGTACGTAGCACCTGGCAATGGCGGGACGGAAACAGCAAGCCGGTTAAGCAATGTCAATCTCACCGAGCCTCACGCTTTGGCCACGTTTGCCCAAGACAACCAGATCGCCTATACGGTCGTGGGCCCCGAAGCACCACTGGCTGCCGGTATTGTTGATATTTTCCAGGATCGTGGTCTGAAAATATT
The DNA here is from genome assembly GCA_027324645.1 of Castellaniella sp. Classification (GTDB taxonomy): domain Bacteria; phylum Pseudomonadota; class Gammaproteobacteria; order Burkholderiales; family Burkholderiaceae_B; genus JAJYRX01. The sequence goes on from DAHVSI010000065.1 coordinate 3,252, forward strand.
TGGCCCCACGCAGGCTGCTGCACAACTTGAAAGCTCAAAGGATTATGCCAAGGCCTTTATGGTTCGTCACCATATCCCCACAGCCGGGTACGCCACGTTTACAGATGCGCAACAAGCCCGTGATTGGGTAAGCCAGCAGGGTGCGCCTATTGTCGTCAAGGCAGACGGATTGGCGGCTGGTAAAGGCGTTATTGTTGCTCAGACCGTCCAAGAAGCGCACGACGCCATAGACAGCATGCTTGGCGAAGGCCTGTTCGGTACCGCCGGTGCAAGAGTCGTTATTGAAGAATGCCTGACTGGACAGGAAGCCAGCTTTATCGTCATGTGTGACGGCAAAACCATTCTGCCTATGGCCAGTAGCCAGGACCACAAGCGGCTGCAAGATCAGGACCGTGGTCCCAACACCGGTGGCATGGGTGCGTATTCCCCGGCTCCCCTTATTACGCCCGCCCTGCACGAACGCATTATGCGCGAAGTCATTGAACCCGCCATAGATGGTATGCGCAAAGACGGCATTGTATATACCGGCTTTCTGTATGCCGGGCTGATGATCGGCCCGGGCCATGATGCCACACGTCCTTTAAAGGTGCTTGAATTTAACTGTCGCATGGGCGACCCGGAAGCCCAGCCTATTGTCATGCGTATTCGCAATGACTTGGCCACGGTGTTTGAACAAGCGGTTAATGGCCAGCTGGACCCATTAGCTATTGACTGGGACCCAAGAACAGCCGTAGGAGTGGTGGTTGCGGCACCCGGCTATCCGGACCAAGTCCAGACGGGCGACAACATCTCTGCCCTGCCACAAGACACGGACTCCTGCGTGACATTTCATGCCGGTACATCCCGCCAGAACGGCACACTTAAAAGCTCGGGTGGCCGTGTCCTGTGCGTTACCGCCATTGCGGACACGGTTCAGCAGGCTCGCGACAATGCGTACCAAGCTGTAGAACAAGTCGATCTGGCTAGCTGCCAGTACCGTACTGATATCGCCTGGCAGGCATTGTCGGAATCTGTTTAAGGAATTTTTAAAGTATGCCGGTACCTGTTTCAACCGCCCACGATTACTTTCTGGATCTCCAGACCCGTATTGTCGACGCCCTCGAAACTGCGGACGGAGAACACTTCGCAGCAGACCAGTGGGAACGCAAGGAAGGTGGTGGGGGCCTGTCGCGGTATATTGAAAAAGGAACCCTGTTTGAACGCGGAGCGGTACTGTTCAGCCACGTCCGGGGCAAGACCTTGCCACCCTCAGCCAGCGCGCACCGGCAAGAACTGGCAGGACGTCCCTGGCAGGCCATGGGTGTGTCTCTTGTACTACACCCCAACAATCCATACATTCCCACTACGCACATGAATGTGCGGCTGTTTGTCGCTCATGGCAAGCCCAACACCAACGAACAGGACGTTTTCTGGTTTGGGGGCGGCATGGATCTGACGCCATACTATCCATTCGAAGAAGATGCGCGGCATTTTCACGCAGTCTGTGAGCAATCCGTACGCCCTTTCGGCGACGATAAATATCCGGCATATAAACAATGGTGTGACGAGTACTTCTTCCTAAAACACCGTAATGAAACGCGCGGCATTGGTGGATTGTTTTTTGACGATCTGAATGAGGGTGGCTTTGAAAACAGCTTTGCGCTGACAAAGTCTGTGGGAGACCATTTCATCGACGCCTACCTTCCGATTGTTGAACGTCGTCGTACTATGTCTTATGGCGAGCGTGAACGTGATTTCCAAAGCTATCGTCGGGCAAGATATGTCGAGTTCAACCTGGTTTTTGACCGGGGCACACTGTTTGGCCTGCAATCTGGTGGACGGACTGAATCAATTTTGCTGTCCATGCCACCCAGCGCTACCTGGCGATACCAATGGGCACCCGAACCAGGCACACCGGAAGCCCATCTTAATGAATTTTTAAAACCACGCCAATGGTTGTAGAAACGAAACGTATTGGTCTACTGGGTGGAAGTTTTGATCCGGTACACATTACCCACATCGCGTTGGCAGACGCCGCCCACCAGTCCTTGTCACTGGATCAAGTGCAGCTTATCCCGGCCGGCAACCCATGGCAGCGTACACCTCTGAAAGCAGACACTAACCACCGGATTGCCATGCTCAAGCTGGCTATTCGTGACCGCACTTGGCTGACGGTCAACGACATTGAGGTGGAAAGGGGTGGTAAAACCTACACTATCGACACCCTGCGTGACCTGCCCCAATCCAATCAGTATTATTGGATTATGGGATCTGATCAGCTGGAGAACTTTTGCACCTGGCAAGCATGGCAAGAAATTGCCGACCGTGTTGTGCTCGTTGTGGCTCACCGGCCCAATCATGAAGTGATTGTGCCTTCGCCTTTACAGAAGCACCTGGATAAATTGCATAAACACATTGTCCGCCTGCCCTTTTCGCCATCGTCAACGTCAGCGTCAAGCATCCGCCAACAATTGGGCCGGCACTTGGCAAGCGAAATAACCGTGCTGGATCCTCTTGTGCGCGACTACATCATGCTGCATAAGCTGTATCAATCTGCCTCCACCAACTCTTGCACTAATTAACGATATGGATCTGCAAAAACAGCAACGCCTTGTCATTGACGCACTGGAAGATGCCAAAGCGCGTGACATTAAAGTCTTCAATACCACTCACCTAACCAGCATGTTTGACCGCATTATTATTGTGAGTGGCACATCGACCCGGCAAACAAGGGCTATAGCCAGTCACGTGGTGGAGGTCGTGCGAAAGCAGAAGATACCCATTATTGCCGAAGAAGGCACAGAAACCGCTGAATGGGTATTGATTGACATTGGCGACATAGTGATACACATCATGCAACCATCTATTCGTCGGTACTACGATCTGGAAGAAATATGGGGGGACAAACCCGTACGAGTCAAATTATTGCCGGAATCGACCGTGCCGGTGACAGACGAGCCGGCCCGCTACGATGACCCATCCTGGTCTATGTGATGAAGATTGTCATAGCGGCCGTGGGTACGCGAGTCCCCGCATGGGTGACCCAAGCGTGGGATAATTATGTCAGCAGATTGCCCAGGGACTGCCAAATAGACTTGCGCACCGTTCGGGCTGAGCCCCGTGTAGGCAATAAAAACACGGACCAGCTCAT
>DAHVSI010000091.1 GCA_027324645.1 Castellaniella sp.
CCCGTAGCGTCTGACGACAACACAGTTATTGATCACTCACTCGTAGAACCTTTTCAGACACAAGACTGGAATGGCTGGCTGAATGCATTGCAAGAACTGGATGCCAATGTATTGGCTGCCATACCGTCACATACACAACCCGAGCTGGTCCTGACAGGCCACCAGGGTTTTGTCACCCTGAAATCTGAACGCGGCATCCTGGCCAAACTACGCCGTGGCACAAATACAGCATGGAAAAAATGGTGGACAAACGAACGTTGAGTAACCGGCCGAATCAGGACGCACATACCGATACACTGGTAAGCGCCGGCGTCCACCCCCTGTTGGCACGCTTGTGGGCTGCCCGGGGAGTGGTCAGTCCAACAGAAACAGACACCAGCTGGCAACGGCTGCAACCTCCCACCACATTGACGCACAGCCGCCTGGCTGCTGCCGCCTTGGCTGACGCAATACAAGCAGGCAAACGCCTGCTTATTGTGGCTGACTATGATTGCGACGGAGCCACCGCTTGTGCAGTTGGCTTGCGAGCCCTGCGTGCTATGGGAGCACAGGTTGACTTTATTGTGCCTGACCGGTTTGCCACAGGGTACGGTCTGTCTCCTGAGGTTGTTGAGCTGGCTGCCAATCATGAGGCCGGGCGGCCAGATTTATTGCTCACAGTTGACAATGGTATCGCCAGCGTCGAAGGCGTTGAAGCTGCGCGGCGTCTGGGTATGGAAGTCATCATCACAGACCACCATTTGCCTGGCAATGAACTGCCACAGGCACTGGCAATCGTTAATCCCAATCAGCCCGAATGTGGCTTTGCTTCCAAACATTTGGCCGGTGTTGGCGTAATTTACTACCTGATGATGTCTTTGCGCGCAGAGTTGCGGCAGCGCGGCATCTACCCGGCCAACGGGGGTCCCCGTCTGGATGCGCTGGCAGACCTGGTGGCCCTTGGCACCGTAGCCGATGTAGTCACCCTGGACGCCAATAACCGTATTCTGGTGGCGCAAGGCCTGGCCAGAATTCGTGCAGGCCGGATGCAGCCCGGCATCAGGGCCTTGTTTGCAGTCGCCTCCCGCGAACCCGCGCGGGCAAGTAGTGCTGATTTGGGCTTCATGCTGGGCCCGCGCATCAATGCGGCGGGTCGGCTGGCCGATATGGGCATCGGTATCCACTGTTTAACCACTGATGACGAAACGCAGGCACTGGCACTTGCACGTCAACTGGATGAAATCAACCAGCAACGGCGCCAGATTGAAGCCCGCATGCGTGACGAAGCTTTTGCAAGTATTGAATCAGCCGATCAGCAAATTGGTGCGACCGTCACGGTATACCATCCAGACTGGCACCAAGGCGTTGTTGGCCTGGTCGCCTCACGATTAAAGGAAACCTACTGGCGCCCCACCATTGCCTTTGCCCCTGATGGCGATGATTATCTGCGGGGCTCGGGCCGTTCCATACCCGACGTGCATATGCGCGATGCCCTGGACCTGGTGTCGAAGCGATGCCCTCAGGCAATTGCTAAATTTGGCGGCCACGCCATGGCTGCCGGCCTGACTTTACATAAACAGGCGTATGACCTGTTTCTGACCGCGTTTGATGAGGCAGTACAAGAATTAACCGGGCAAAAGGAATTCCAGGCCGTCATAGAGACTGACGGGTCCCTCGAGACCGGATACGCGAACGCTGAGGTGGCGAGGCTTTTGCAAACGCAAATCTGGGGTGCCGGCTTCCCCGCCCCGGTCTTTCGGGATCATTTTGAGGTGGTCCATCAGCGTTTGTTAAAAGACCGGCACCTAAAGCTAGTGCTACGGCGCGGGCACCAGCAGTTTGACGCTATCTGGTTTAACCATGCAAACTTGCTGCCAACACAAATAGAAGCTGCTTACCGACTGGACCTGAACGTCTGGAACGGCCGGGTGTCGGCACAGCTTCTTATTGAACATGCCAGTGCCGCTGACGGCTCAAGGCACGGATCGTGACGACAGGACAATACCCCCCAGAATCAGGATAAAGGCTACTGCATGGTGCCACTGCGGTGATTCGCCCAGCCAAAGCAATGACATGATGGCCGCAAACATGGGCGTGAGATTGAAAAACAGACCGGCAATACTGGGGCCGACACGGCGTACACCCGTCCCCCAACAGCGATAGGCAATGACTGCCGGCCCAATAATGACATAGGCCAGTGCCCAGCCAAGCGTCCCGTTCCAGTGGATGACCCAGTCACTGCTGAATGACCACTCCAGCCCGGCAAAAAACCCCGACCAGACGGACCCATACAGTATCTGCGCCAGCAACAGCGCCGCCCAGTTGTCGCGCATAACGGCTGAGTCGCTGGTGTGTGCAAGCAGCCAGCTGTAACACGCCCACAGTATGGTGGCGATCAGCATGAAAATGTCGCCTGGAACGAAACGTAAATCGGCCAGTTGGCGCCAATCACCATGAGCCAGCACCAACAGCACGCCACCTATGGACAGTATGGCGCCCATTACCTGCCCGCGATTGATGGCAGCCTGAAAGAACAAAGCGCCTATCACCAGCATCCATATGGGCATGCTGGCCCCCACAAGGGTAACGTTCATGGGTGTGGAAGTATGCAACGCCAGGTACTGGAGGCCGTTATACAGGCCCACGCCCAGCAGGCCCAGCACTGCATAGCGACGCCAATTACGCAGCAAACCGCTACCACGCTGAAAGACTTGGCGTCCCCACGGCAACACAATAAACAAGGCAACAGACCATCGTACAAAGTTAAGCATGATGGGTGGAATCATGTCGGCCACGATTCGTCCCACCACGGCATTGCCCGCCCATAGCAGGGGCGGTATGGTCAGTAACAAGGCGGTCCAGGGTGTGAGCCTGCCCGTCATGGTGCAGGCCTGCCAGGTTTATTCATCCAGGAAGTCCTGTAACAGTTCGCGCGCCAGGGCTTCGTGTTTTGCTTTAACCAGTACAACTTGGGCATTCAGGCTGGTTGGCAGTGGACCCGGGTACATAGAGCTGAACGCGCCCCCCTGCATGACAAAGTCCACCCCGTAGGCCTCTAGCATAGAGACAATGATGGCTGCCTCGGCCTCGGATTTGGGTCGATAAACGGGCACCATGGCCACCTCCATGCTTGAACAAGACATACGCCCGCCCATTCTACAGCAGGGTTGTTGTACGTTATGCTGGAGTTAAACCGTGCTTCCAAAAGGAGCAAGTCATGAGCACCGCTTTTCCGGGTTTCAATACACCCGCTGCAAGCACTGAGGCACCGCTTGAAATGCTGCTGGCGTGCCATCACCGTATACGCCATCAATGCCAGGTGCTACAGCGCCTGCACGCCCATCTGCCGGTACATGGCAGTGATCAGCAGGCGCAGGACGCCGCTCGCTCTATCACACGGTATTTTGAGACTGCCGCTGTCGACCACCATGCAGACGAGGAAGAAGACCTTTTCCCCGCCCTCATGGAATCCGTTGCCGGATCGGACCCGGTTTGTATTCGTCAGGCCATTGAACGGCTCACCCATGAGCATCGGCAGCTTGAGGCCAGTTGGGATAAACTGCGCCCGGTTCTGCAACGTATCGCCAACGGCGAGCAGGCTGAATTGTCAGAAGACCTTGTGCAAACCTTCATACAAGCCTATGACGCCCATATTGCCCTGGAAGAGGAAGAGCTCTTGCCCATGGCAGACCGATTGCTAAGTGCGCCCGATCTAGAGCGCATAGGTCGGGCTATGCGCTTGCGCCGCGGCATTACACACATAGACTAGGCGTCTGAATCGGTCATCGCTGCCATGTTGGTCGCCTCAGTCGCCGGCTTTGCCGGCGCTACCCAGTTGACCGCCTTGTCCTTGAGCTCGCCAAACTTGCGCGAGGCGCCCGACAGCCGGGCTTCCCATTCCGGGTCGGGTTCCTGACCCTCGATAGCCTTGAAGTACGCTTGCAGCAGACAGGCAATGGCAAAGGGTTCGATAAGCGACACCTTGACAGCCCAGGCAAAAACCAGCGCAAATACAAAGCCCCCAGCCGACCACGCTCCTGGAATCATGTATACCACCGCGGCCGCCGGTGCCAGCATGACCAAAAAGACCATGAGCGAGAGGCCATACATAAATAAGGTCAGCCACGCAGCATTCTTGAGCATATTTTGTGCATTCTGACCGTACAGCACCAGGGCCGTACGTGCAGACGCCCACGGATTATCACTATCCGTGCGGATCGCGTAAGCGAGGATGATTTCGTCCACCAGCCCCACTGCAACGCGAAGAAACCCGCGCACCAGCCCCATGATCCTGTCGAGCCCCGGTATGGGCAGCAGCCGTGTAACCCCTTGCACTAGCCCCGTGATTGCGCGGATCACGCCTTTAGCAAGTTGATCAACGCCAAACAGCACACTGGTCTGCCCAAAGCGTTCCTTGACTACGGAACCGGCGTAGGCAACCTGGCTCTGGCCTTGCGGCATGGTTTCTCCGTCCAGAAGCTTGACCATGACAGCAATGTGACCTGCCTTGACGACATACAGTAGATATTCACGCAGAAAGAAAATAACGCCGGCCGTCACCCCAAAACCAATAATGCCGCCCCAGAAGGTGGCGCCCATCTGGAACGATTCGTCACCCAGACCACCAATGCCCCACCCTACTCCTGCACCGGCACCGGTGACCAGCACGTAGGCCAGGGCAATACCGAAGTACACGGCGCAGCGAAACACAACAAAGGACAAAGTCGACACCATGAGCTTGATGGATCGTCCAAGACTGAAATCCCACATAAACAGGCTCTCCAATGAGCAGAATACGCATTGATGCCCAAGCGTTACCTTGAGCAGAATGGGGAAATCATAGGCAACATCCTACGCAGCGTCGCCGTTCAAATGGAGGGGAACTGAATAGTCAGTGCGGGTTGGAGGTACTGTAGACGGGCAGGGAAAGCAAAAGCGCAACCAGGTCCGCCTGGCGTCGTGTTTGTGTTTTATCGAACAGATTACGTTTGTGAAACGCTACTGTCGTAGTGGAAATATTAAAATCCCGGGCAATATCACCCGTACTGCTGCCCCGCGCAAAGGCTGTGGCGATCTGGGCTTCGGTGGGCGTCAGGCCGAATAGGGACTCCAGCATCTTGGGTGCCAGCGAATGTCTGTGCGCGGGGTCCGATATGATAAGCATCGCGGCATAGTCATCCGTTGATTGAACGCCCCCGCGTGTATCAGGCAGTGCATAAATCATGCACAGCAGATCGCGCCTGTCATGATCGCGAGGAATTGACACACAGGCATAGGCCTCGTCACTGTGGCCTCTTTGAGCGAGCACACCGCCAATCGCATCGCGCAAAGCAGCCATACGACGATGGTTACCCCAGGCAAACTGTGTATCGTTCATCAGCCCCGGCACAGTTTGCGCCATCTGAACGGCTGCTCGGTTTGCCAGACAGACTTCGGCAGTGTCATTTAGCAGGATAATGCCAAAGCTGACGTAATCAAACGCCTGGGCTATACCGGCTACAGTATCGTTGCTGTGCTCCTGGTGCAACTGCAACACAGCACGGTGCACTTCTTTAACTTCAAGGCGATGGTGCTCCCGGATGCGTGCAACTTGAGACAGGCGCGCGTGCAAGGTAGCCATCAGCAGGTCAAAATCAACAGGCTTGACCAGGTAGTCATCGACGCCGGCCCATTTGCCGGCAGCAACTTGCTGAGGATCGGAATGTGCGGTTAAAAAAACAAACGGCACATCAGACAGTTCGGGGTGCTTACGACGCACGATCTCAAGTAGCTCGTAGCCATCCATACCTGGCATGGCCACATCGCACAGAATCAGGTCGGGCTGAATACCATCCAGAAAGGTCAAGGCGTGCTCGGCTGATTCGGCCTGTATGACCAACAGTCCGGCCTCTTCCATCTCTTCGCTTATATTTTCCCGAAAATCGGCCTCGTCCTCGATGCACAGTACCACTGATTTCGACAAGGTATCGTTGGCTGTCACGCTGCTTGCTCCTTATTGTCTTGGACCAGCGGAAAGCTCACGCTAAACGTTGAACCCGCGCCCTGCCTTGACGCCACACTGATCGATCCGGATTGTAATGTTGCAAGACGTTGGGCGACAAACAGGCCCATACCGGTTCCCTGAATACTCGTCACGGATGCCGCCCGATAATATCGCTCAAAAAGCTTCGGGATATCTTCTTCTGCAATGCCCCTGCCCTGGTCCGCCACCTCACAAACAATCCGGTCATCCTCTTGATACACACGCACGCTCACGGGCAGATCCGAATCAGAGTACTTGATGGCATTGGACAGCAAATTGGCAATGATGTGCTCTGCCAGGACAGGATCACAGCACGCCTGCGGCAACGTGGCCTCGTCTGCTTCAAAATTAATCGTGTGCTGAGGGAACAAGGCCTGTTCCTGTTGTACCGCAGTGCGAGCCACTCGGGCCAGCGAGCAAGGCTGCAGACGGACATCGATGCGATCGGCATATTGTTCGGCAATCAGACTGTGCTCGACCATACGTTCAAGACGCGCCACGGCCCGTCTGGTTTTCCCGGCATGCCTGTCGATAAATTCCGGACTCAGGTTTTTAATGGAACGCTGCAGCCGCTGCATGCTGGTGTCAATGATGGCCAATGGTGTCCTGAACTGGTGTGAAATCATGGCGTTGAAGTTACGATGCAATTCATTTACCTGGCGCTCAGCTTCCAGCTGGCCGGTCAATTGCACCGCCTGCCGCTTGAGCCACTCTGACTCACGCACACGCTTCATGCCCAGGAAAAGACTTGCCGAAATAAGCAGACTGCAAAAACAGATGCCTATCATGAGGAAAATGACTGTTAGTACGCTGTCACGATAACGGTCTAGCCGCCCGCCCCAGCTCTCCCACTGCATCACCATCGCCTTATTGGTGGCTACGGACAACAAGTTGTCCAGCTTATGCAAATGGGACATCAACGTGCCTGCCGCGCCAGTGTCATCAAGCCGGACTTTGTCAAAGGCCCCCTGGCTCTCGTATAGCTTATCAACAGTGTCCGATAGCTGACCGCTGGGGTCCAAATCGTGCACCACCCGGGCCTGCGGGCCAGCTCTGAGCAATTTGAGGCGACTGTTGAGCAGGGCTTCAGTTTGCGACAGGGATCCGGCTGAGCTCTTGCCGGTAATAAATTCAAGCAGGGCCGTCTGGGTACGCAAGGCCGTTGCCTGGGTTTGCGATAGTACCCACAACATATTGGCATTGTCGTTACTGCGCATGTCCTGCTGAATCTGTGACAAGCGCGCCAGCGCGAATATCAGCAATACCGTCAGCACACCCACTGCAAAAAGTGGCAGGATAAATCCCAGCAAACGTCTTTTGTCCAGGTTGCTCATGGCCGATCAATGAACAGTCAGCTGGTACAGCTGCCACACCCAGCGATAGTCGTACCGGATATCCTGAAACTTCAGGTGTTGGTCACGGGGATAGATCACCCAGAAAGGACCTTTGTCATCGCGCTCCAGACGCCTTCCGTCGGCAATCCAGGCAAGCAATACGTCAAAAGACTCAAAGTCACTGGAGGGGATATCGATTTCGTAATCATTCAATGCCGTGGCCGTGATGTGCTCAGGCGACATGTCCAGCGCCTCCAGCAAGTCCCGAATGAGTACACCCTCGAAAGCAATCACGCCATCCGTGACTGCAGTGGAAGTCTTGACTTGCGTATGCGGCAATGCGTTAAGTTCGTCAGGGCTAAGTTGCACGATGCTATCCGGAGCATCGGCTTTGACGACCCTAAGGCCGCCGGCCGGCAGCACGCCGTCAGGGGACTTGGCATGCACCCCGCCCATGGTTGTCCATAAGATCAATACACCAGACACCAAGCCCATGAGAACGCTCAAGGCATAACGTGAAAGTGGCTGTCTCCGCATTTTTTATTGCTCCGTTACGGCAATTGTAGCCACGAATACCCTGCTTTAGTGGTTAAACCGGAAAAACCCCAATATGGCGCGCGCTTGGTAAGAGGTACTCTTTGTGCCACGCAAATAAAAACTAATGAAAAGCACAACATAAAACAATTCTACTCTGGAGGTCCAATGACAAAACTCAATCCAGCCAAGCTTGCGGCCGTGCTAGGTGGCGGTCTGGCCATAGCCTTTTCAGCGCATGCGGTTGCGCAAAAACCTGTAGTCGTGAAATTCAGCCACGTTGTGGCCGAATCCACCCCCAAAGGCCAGGGCGCAAACAAATTCAAAGAAGTTGCAGAGGACCTGCTGGGCGACAAGGTCGACGTGCAAATTTTCCCCAACTCACAGCTGTTTGGGGATGCCAAGGAGATGGAAGCGTTGCTGCTTGGCGATGTCCATATCATTGCCCCGTCGCTGTCCAAATTTGACCGCTATACCAAAACGGTTCAGTTGTTCGATCTGCCGTTTCTTTTTGACGACATGGATGCTGTCGACCGATTCCAGCATAGCGATTCCGGCGTCGAACTACTCAATAGCATGACTGACCGTGGCATCCAGGGCCTGGCGTATTGGCACAACGGCATGAAGCAGCTGTCCACCAACAAGGACAAGCTCGAACGCCCTGAAGACGTCAAAGGCTTGAAGTTCCGTGTGCAGGCTTCGGATGTGCTTGAGGCCCAGTTCCGCCAAATGGATGCCAATCCGCAGAAGCTGGCATTCAGCGAGGTCTACCAGGCATTGCAGACCGGTGTTGTCGATGGACAGGAAAACACCTGGTCCAACATGTACTCACAAAAGTTCCACGAGGTGCAAAAAACCATTGCCCAGACCAACCATGGTGTGCTTGACTACATGGTAGTTACTAACTCTGGCTGGTGGGATGGCCTGGACGATGAAGTCCGCGAGGCACTGGAAACGGCCATGAAAGAAGCCACCGAGCACGCTAATGGGCTTGCTGCCGAACTTAACGAGCGCGATCGCCAGCGTATTATTGATGACAACCAGGCACAAGTGCACGAACTCAGCTCTGACGATATCGCCGTATGGCGTGAAGCCATGGCCCCTGTCTGGGAAAAGTTCGAGGACGACATCGGTGCTGACCTGATTGAAGCGGCCCTTGATGCAAACGAGTAATTTGGTTGCGACCTGACGCAACATACCGAGGCACCCCTGGTGCCTCGGTTGTTTCCGGAAGCCTGATCCATGAAAGTATCCTGGTTTGGACGCCTCGAAGAAGCGTTAATTGCGTTTCTTCTTGCGGCCATGACGCTGGTCACATTTGCCCAGGTCATTGCACGCTATGTTTTTAATTACAGCTATGTGTGGGCACTCGAGCTGTCAACCTACCTGTTCGGCGGCATCATCTTTATGGGGATCTCGTACGGTATCCGTGTGGGCGCCCATATAGGGGTCGACGCGGTCGTCAAGATACTGCCATCACGTATCGCTCATGCAACCACCATTTTGGCAACCGTGCTGTGCCTCGTCTACGGCGTAATTGTCTTTATAGGCGGCTGGGTCTACGTCGAAAAAATGCGCATGATTGGGATCATGGCCCAGGATTTGCCTTTTCAGCAATGGATACCACGAATGGTGCTCCCCATTGGTTTTGGCCTGATGATTCTGCGGTTTACACAGGTCCTGATCACCCTGTTGCGCGGATACGATGCGCAATTGCTGGGCGACGAAGCAGCGGATGCCCTTAAATACAGCGCTGACTCCGAGTCCACACAACAGCAGGACAAGCCATGACAACTATTGCGCTGTTTATCCTGCTTTTTATTTTTATGTTCATGGGCATGCCGGTGGCTGTCGCCCTTGGTCTGTCATCCCTGACCACTATTTTGTTGCTGGGCAGCGATTCGCTGGCGTCACTCGTACTCAAAATGTACGAAAGTTCTGAGCACTTTACGTTGATGGCCATCCCATTCTTTGTGCTGGCCGGCTCATTCATGACCACGGGTGGTGTGGCTCGCCGCATGATCAACTTTGCCAACGCAGCCGTTGGTCACTTGCACGGCGGCCTTGCCATTGCGTCAGTGCTGGCGTGTGTACTGTTTGCGGCGGTCTCCGGGTCCTCGCCCGCCACTGTCGTGGCGGTTGGCTCGATTGTCATTGCCGGCATGGTACGTGCAGGTTACAGCGAGTCCTTTGCTGCAGGCGTAGTCTGCAACGCAGGTACGCTGGGCATCCTGATTCCCCCGTCAATCGTACTGGTTGTTTATGGTGCAGCCACAGAAACCTCGGTGGGCCGTCTGTTCATGGCCGGCGTGGTTCCTGGCGTATTGCTGGGCGTGCTGCTCATGGTCATCATTTATGTTGTTGCCCGCATTAAAAACATGCCACGACAGCCCAGGGCCAGCGTTGGAGAAGTTCTGCGTACGGCCAGGGACTCTGTCTGGGGCCTGTTGCTGGTCATCATTATCCTGGGCGGCATCTATGGGGGTGTGTTCACTCCTACCGAAGCGGCTGCTGTCGCTGCTGTATATGCATTCGTCATTGCTGTTTTTGTCTATCGGGACATTGGGTTCAGGGAAGTGCCCGAAGTCCTGATGGACGCCAGCAAGGTGACGGTGATGCTTATGTTCATCATCGTCAATGCCTTGCTGTTTGCGCATGTACTGACGACCGAACGCATACCGCAAATGCTGGCCGAGCAGATCGTTGCCATGAACATGGCGCCATGGCAGTTTCTGATCGTGGTCAACATATTGCTGCTGATCGCAGGGGCTTTCATGGAGCCCACGGGGATCATTTTGATCCTCGCGCCTATCCTGTTCCCCATAGCCATGCAATTAGGCATTGATCCGGTGCATTTAGGTATCCTGATTGTCGTCAACCTTGAAATAGGCATGATTACGCCGCCTATCGGGCTTAATCTATTCGTCACAGCCGGCATCACCAGCTTATCCATAGGCGGGGTCATCCGTGCTGCAACACCGTGGCTCATCGCCCTTCTTGCTTATCTGGTCATCGTGACATACGTACCGCAACTCTCCCTATGGCTGCCTGACGCTTTGCGGTCCTGACCATCCCAACCATTTTGGGACTTGAGGTTACACTAATGGGCTCATTACTGTTCATGACCGGCGTCAGCTGCGTCATGAACAGCGCCCGTTTAAACACTCTTGAGGGACAGCCATGGAAATCGAACACCAAAACCACGTTCTTGCGCAGCTAGCAGACTACCAAGAGCGCCAGGACGGCCTTCGGAGGTATCTTTGACTACGATGTCAAAGCCGAACGTCTACAAGTAGTTAACGCCGAACTGGAAAATCCGGAAGTCTGGAACGACCCTGAACGCGCCCAGGAACTGGGTCGCGAAAAAAAACGGCTTGAAACCGTTGTGGAGACACTGACTGTTCTTCAAACAGGACTGTCCGATGCCGCAGAGTTGTTCGAAATGGCTCAGGCCGACGAGGATTTCGGCGCTATGGCTGAAATCGAACACGACATTACTGAACTGGCCACACAGCTGGAAGAGCTTGAGTTCAGGCGCATGTTTTCCAATCCCGCTGACGAACTCAACTGTTTTGTGGATATTCAGGCCGGCGCCGGGGGCACAGAGGCGCAAGACTGGGCTTCTATCCTTTTGCGTCAGTACCTGCGCTACGCGGAAAGCAAAGAATTCAAGACCGATATCCTGGAGCAATCCGAGGGCGATGTAGCGGGGCTCAAATCAGCCACCATCAAAATGGAAGGTGAGTACGCCTTTGGGTTATTACGCACAGAAACTGGTGTACACAGGCTGGTGCGTAAAAGCCCGTTTGATTCCAATCATGGCCGGCATACATCGTTTGCCAGTGTGTTCGTTTATCCCGAGATTGACGACTCGTTCGAAATCGAGATCAACCCTTCCGATCTGCGTGTCGACACATATCGTGCAAGCGGAGCTGGTGGGCAGCACGTGAACAAAACCGATTCAGCGGTTCGCATCACGCACGAGCCCACGGGTATTGTCGTGCAATGCCAATCCGACCGGTCACAACATCGCAACCGGGCAGAAGCCATGCGTATGCTCAAATCGCGCCTGTACGAACTTGAAATGCGTGAGCGTATTGCCGAACAACAAAAAATGGAAGATGCCAAGACTGATGTAGGCTGGGGCCACCAAATCCGCTCGTATGTGCTGGACCAAAGCCGCATCAAAGATCTACGCACCAACGTCGAAATTTCAAATACACAGCGTGTTCTGGATGGAGATCTGGATCCTTTTATCCACGCTAGCCTCAAGCAAGGTGTCTGATTTGTCACAATCTATTCATGCCATTGTTACCGGGACTTCCCGCGGTCTGGGGCATGCCCTGGCGCATGCCTTACTGGAGCGCGATATCAGCGTGCACGCTGTTGCCAGAAATCGGGATGACGCGCTACAGGAGCATGCCGAGTCAAAAGGCGTCATTCTTCATCAGCTGCAGGCAGACCTGTCAAAGCCCCAAGCAGCTGAACACACCGCCCGTGAGCTGGCTGAAGGCATCCCGGCAGGGACACAGCAATGTCTGCTGATCAACAATGCCGGCACTGTGCAGCCTGTCCATAACACTGCCGATCTGCTCAATGCTCACGACGTCACGGCATCGCTCACTCTTAACGTCACGAGCATCATGATGCTGTGCGGTGCGGTGCTAAATAAACTGCGCGATACCGACGTTGACTGTCGCATTCTTAATATTTCTTCGGGTGCTGGTCGTGCTCCGGTTCCAGGCTGGGGTGTGTACTGCACAAGCAAGGCTGCTGTCGACATGTACACGCAAGTGCTTGCTGCAGAACATCCTGGCGTTCGGGCGGTATCCATGGCTCCAGGCGTGATTGATACCGCCATGCAGTCCACAATTCGCGATACCGATGAACAGGCCTTCCCTAACCGCTCGCGTTTTATTGAGCTGCATCGGTCCGGCCAGCTTGCGTCGCCTGACGATATCGCACGACGCCTGATTGACTGCTTACTTGCCAATGACTTTGGGCAGACCATCATTGATGATGTGCGCCACCACCCCTGACACTTTTTACTATGACCGCACCCTCTTCCACTGATTCCACCGCAACGCCCATCGACGAAAATCGCCTGATCGCCGAGCGTCGCGATAAATTATCGCACTGGCGCCAGACAGGCCAGGCATACCCCAATCATTTCAAGCCCGCCAATCAGGCGCACGAACTTCACGAACGTTTTGAGGAGCTGGACAAAGAGACTCTGGCAACCCGGCAAATACCTGCTTCAGTTGCCGGACGCATGATGCTCAAACGCGTCATGGGCCGCGCAAGTTTTGCCACCTTGCAGGACGGGTCGGGACGCATTCAGATTTATCTTGACCGCAAGCGGCTTGATGACTCGTCCTACGATGATTTCAAGACATGGGACATCGGCGATATTGTCGCGGTCGAAGGCGTCATGTTCAAAACGAACAAGGGCGAGCTATCGGTGCAGGCCGACACCATCAAACTGCTGTCCAAGGCCCTGCGTCCCCTGCCCGACAAGTTTCACGGCCTCGCAGACCAGGAACTGCGGTACCGTCAGCGTTACCTTGACCTGATTGTCTCCGATACAACGCGCCAGACATTTCTGCTGCGCAGTCAGGCCGTGCACCATCTTCGCAATCTGATGATGGAAAATGACTTTCTGGAAGTCGAAACGCCCATGCTGCACCCCATTCCCGGCGGTGCGACGGCCAAACCCTTTGTGACGCACCACAACGCTCTGGATATGGACATGTATTTGCGTGTTGCACCCGAGCTATACCTGAAGCGCCTGATTGTGGGTGGGTTCGAACGTGTGTTTGAGATCAATCGGAACTTCCGTAATGAAGGCGTGAGCCCCCGCCATAACCCTGAATTCACCATGATGGAATTCTATGCGGCGTACACAGATTACAACTGGCTGATGGATTTTACGGAGCAGCTTATTCGGCAGGTCACAGAACGCAGCTGTGGCACCACCGTGCTGACGCACCAGGACAAGAGCCTGGACCTTGGCCAGCCTTTTGACCGACTCACCATCACCGAAGCCATTCAAAAGCACGTCCCCAATTATCAGGCCGACCAACTGGAAGACATAGAGTTTCTGCGCACTGAGCTGCGGCGGCTGGCGGTAGACGTGGATGGACCGTTGTTATCACGTGCCGGAAAAGGCGCACTGCAGCTTGCTTTGTTTGAAGAAACTGCTGAACAGGCGCTATGGCGGCCGACGTTTATTATTGACTACCCCGCCGAGGTCTCGCCGCTATCGCGTGCCTCTGACGCCGATAGCAATATAACCGAACGGTTTGAGCTGTTTGTTGCCGGTAGAGAAATAGCAAATGGATTTTCCGAGCTTAATGACCCGGAAGATCAGGCAGCGCGGTTTCGTGACCAGGTTGAAGCCAAAGACGCGGGCGATGAAGAAGCCATGTACTACGATGACGACTACATTCGCGCACTGGAATACGGCATGCCGCCTGCCGGAGGCTGTGGTATTGGCATTGACCGGCTGGTCATGCTGCTGACCGACAGCCCCAGCATTCGGGACGTTATTTTGTTTCCTCACCTGCGCAAAGAGGCGTAAAAACGCTTATGCGTCTGGATCGTGCGGTTATACAGTGAAGGACTCGCCGCAGCCGCACGATGCCTTTTCGTTGGGGTTGGTAAACCGAAAGCCTTCGTTCAGGCCTTCGCGGGAGTAATCCACTGTTGTACCGTCCAGAAACGGGATGCTTTTAGGGTCAATAAAAACCTTAACCCCCAGTTGCTCTACCATCTGATCCTTCTGATCGGGCTCGTCAACATATTCAAGGTTGTAGGCCAAACCGGAACAGCCGGTTGTACGCACACCAAGACGCAGCCCTAACCCCTTGCCACGCTTTTCAAGATGGCGGTTGATATGATCAGCAGCTTGCTGAGTCAGTGTGATATCCATGATGACTCCTGTTTACTCTTGTAATCGGCGATTGCCGCCTGCAGCGCATCGCATACAAGCATAGCGCAGTGAATTTTTTTGGGTGGCAGTGCCAACGCCTTGGCCACATCGTTACTGCCAAGTGTTTGTGCCTGTGCCAACGCCAGTTCACTGATTGTTTCGCCAACCCATGATGCGGCAGCAATGGTTGCTCCGCATCCGTACGCTTTGAAACGTACTGCCTTAATGATACCCGAGTGGTCAACCTGGACCTGAAACTGTACAAGTCCGCCCTCGTTTTGGCTGCCAGCCTGGCCGCGACCAACGTTACTTTGCTGCGGTAAGGCACCTACATTGCGTGGCCGCAGATAATGCTCGCGGACAAGATCACTATACTGTCGGCCTATTGCCGTGACGTCTTTCATGGCTGCCCTGCCGCTGCTACGGTATGCTCCTGCACAGGCGCGTTGCCGTCCCATAGCGGCGAGATGTCGCGCAAGCGCTGCACCTGTTGCGTAATGATTGCTATGGCTGTATCCACGTCCTTGAGGGTATTGAACCGGCCCAGAGACAGCCGTAATGAGCTGTGGGCCAACTCGTCGCTAAGACCCAGCGCCTTAAGTACATAGGAGGGCTCAAGACTAGCAGAGGTACAGGCCGACCCGCTGGATACCGCCAGACCGTCAAGCGACATCATTAATGCCTCGCCTTCAATCGCGCTAAAGCTGACACTGAAACAGTGCGGAACACGCTGGTCGGGATCCCCATTGAACTGCACGTGGGGAATGGCAGCCAACCCAGATCGCAGGCGGTTATGCAGCTCACGAATGTGGCGTATATCTGTCTCGAGGCGCTGTGCGGCAATATCGAATGCAGCACCCATGCCGACAATTTGGTGGACCGGCAAAGTGCCTGAACGCATTCCCCTTTCGTGCCCACCGCCATGAATCTGAGCCTGCAGGCGTACACGCGGCTTACGACGCACGAATAAAGCACCAATGCCTTTCGGTCCATAGACCTTATGGCCTGAGAATGACATTAAGTCGACATCTAGCGCTTTGACGTCAATAGGTATTTTTCCAGCTGACTGAGCCGCGTCGACATGAAACAAGATACCGCGTTCGTGACACACCCTAGCCAGACAGGCTATGTCTTGAACAACGCCAATCTCGTTATTGACGTGCATCACAGACGCCAGAATGGTGTCGGGTCGTAGTGCTTCCAAAAATTCTGCCTGATCAATCAGACCATTGGATTGCACACCAAGACGGGTGATCTCAAACCCTTGCTGCTCGAGTTCTTTACAGGTATCGAGCACCGCTTTGTGCTCGGTGCAGACCGTAACGATGTGGCGTCCGCGTCCCTGATGAAACTGGGCGACGCCCTTGATTGCCAGGTTGTCGGATTCAGTAGCCCCTGATGTCCAGACAATTTCGCGCGGGTCAGCACCAATTAGCGCTGCAACCTGACGACGCGCATGCTCAACGGCCTCTTCGGCATCCCAGCCATAGGCGTGGCTAACCGAGGCGGCGTTACCAAAGTTATCCTGCAGCCACGGAAGCATTTTCTCCAAGACTGCCGGATCAACAGGTGTTGTAGCAGCGTTATCAAGATAAACGGGACGATTCATAATAAATGTTGCAATATCAAAATATCGCCATACTGGTTAGTGTGATCAGCGCCCTTCAAACTGACAAGGTTGAGGGCTTGCTCCCCTGTTCGAATTTTATCGTGCTTTCCTGCGCCTGCGTGGACTCTTTTAGTTGGCGCATGCGTTCTTCATCGACAAGATCCTGTAGCGACACCGAATCCAGAAAATCGACAACCTTACGATTAAGCGCGGACCATAACTCATGCGTCATGCATTTTCCGCTACGACCATTGCGACCCACATTACAGTTTTTCTGTCCACCACAATGTGTTGAGTCAAGCGGCTCGTCAACGGCCAAAACAATATCAGCCACGGTGATATCGCGTGCCGTTCGAGCCAGGTTGTACCCGCCGCCCGGGCCACGAATGCTGCCTACCAACCGGTGGCGACGCAGTCGTCCAAACAACTGCTCAAGGTAGGAAAGGGAAATATTTTGTCGTTCGCTTATTTTTGCGAGTGTGACCGGACCACTGTGATGGCGCAGCCCAAGGTCAATCATTGCAGTGACCGCAAAGCGGCCTTTAGTAGTTAGGCGCATAATTCCATCCTTTTGTCATGCCGACCGCCAGTCCATAGACTGCCAGCCAAGCGTATACCCGACTAATTAAGTCAAGTATAACAAAAGGGGCAAACATCATCTACGATTAAAGTAATATATAAAGACACGGGAACAAAAAAAGCCGCTCAA
>DAHVSI010000124.1 GCA_027324645.1 Castellaniella sp.
TTTACCTGTTGTCGAAGGGGGTGTCCCCGCTCATAAAAGGTATTCACAAATACTGTGGATAATTATGTGTATAAGGTGGGCAACATCGTGTGCTCAACAAGCCTTGAGGTTCAATGCGCCATTTTTGATCACTTACATTTATTTTTTCTCTTCCACGAATATCAATGACTTACGGCGCTTTTGTTAAGTTGTATGTCATCTCCATGGGAAACCGCATTGATATTCAATCAGTTTGACAGATTGCTATTTTCTGTGGACAGGATTTTATTATCGGGCTGGCTATATGAGTCAAAATGAAGCTTTACCCTTCTCAGATCAGGCGCTTAGCGTTACGCAACTCAACCGCATGGTCGGATCATTGTTGCAAGGAAGTTTTTCGCGTATTCGGGTGCGCGGAGAAATATCAAACTTCACCCGAGCTGCATCTGGCCACTGGTATTTTTCCATCAAGGATGACCGGGCCATGGTGCGTTCTGTCATGTTTCGTTCGCGCACTCAGCTCGCATCAGTCACCCCGCGTGTTGGCGATCAGGTGGAGTTGTTGGCATCGGTTTCTTTATACGAGGCCCGTGGCGACTATCAATTGTTGGTCGATGCGCTGCGACCGGCAGGTCGTGGTGATTTGTACGAGGCGTTCTTAAGAATCAAGCAGACTTTGCAAAACGAAGGCCTGTTTGATGCGGCCTATAAGCGCCCGCTGATGACTGTGCCCAGACGGGTTGGCATTGTTACGTCATTAGCCGCTGCAGCGCTGCAGGATGTGCTCACCACACTCACCAGGCGGGCGCCCCATGTTGGCATCATCATTTATCCTTCTATTGTGCAGGGACAGGAGGCAGCGCCGGCATTGCAAAATGCGTTGCGCCAAGCCATCTCCCGTAATGAGGTTGACACATTGCTAGTGGTTCGGGGCGGTGGCAGCATGGAGGATTTATGGTGTTTCAATGACGAAACACTGGCGCGTGCCATCGCAGCAAGCCCAATACCCGTAGTAACCGGTGTCGGGCACGAAACCGACTTCACCATTGCAGACTTTGTTGCCGATCAGCGGGCGCCAACCCCTACCGCTGCAGCAGAGATAGTGTGCCGGGCACGTGAGGCATGTATTGCAGACCTGGCTGCTTTGCAGAGGCGGCTCAACACGGCCTGTCAACGTACCCTGGATATTGCGGCAATGCGTTTGGATCGGTTGCGCTCATCGCTGATCTCGCCTGCAGAGCGCTTGCGACAACAGCAAGAACACGTGCGCTCGTTGGCGCACAGAATGACGCGCGCCGAGCAAGCCGTCCGTACTCAGTATGCTGCGCACGTAAACAGCTTGTATGGTCGACTCGTACGTTGCCCTCCTGCCATAGAGCGCCGCAGAGGCATGCTTGACTCAACCACGCGCCGATTGCATACAGCAGCGCGTGAACACACCAGAAATCAGCACCAGCGTTTGCATGTGCTGTTGCAAGCGCTTCAGGCGATGGACCCGCATGGTGTGCTGGCTCGAGGCTACGCTATCGTACGTGATGCTGACCAGAACATTGTGAAAAATGCGTTAGACTTAAAGATTGGAGAGACGCTCAGTGTCGAGTTCGATCGCGGGACGGCACAGGTTGATGTGCTACGTACCCACGCTTTATTGTGAACCCGTCCTGTAGTTTTGTGCTGACGCTCCTGTGTGGGCGTCTTAACTGCTTTTATTAAGGAATGAATTATGGCTTTTACGCTTCCCCCGCTTCCCTACGCACTTGACGCGCTGGCTCCCCACATATCTCAGGAAACCCTGGAATACCACCATGGCAAACACCATGCCACTTATGTCACTAACCTCAATAAGCTTATTGAGGGCACCGAGCACGCGTCTTCGTCGCTTGAGGACATCGTCAAGAACTCGTCCGGTGGTTTGTTCAATAATGCGGCCCAGGTCTGGAACCACACGTTTTACTGGAATAGCATGTCCCCCAACGGAGGCGGCGAGCCCACCGGCAAGGTGCTTGACGCCATCAACGCAAAATGGGGCAGTTTTGATGCCTTTAAAGAAGCGTTCAACAAGTCCGCAGCCGGAAATTTCGGTTCGGGCTGGACATGGCTTGTCAAAAAATCGGATGGCAGTGTCGACATCGTTAACACTGACGATGCCGAAACGCCTCTGACGACCTCAGATGTTCCTCTGCTAACATGCGACGTCTGGGAGCATGCGTACTATATTGATTACCGCAATGCCCGGCCCAAGTACCTTGAAAATTTCTGGAACGTCGTCAACTGGGACTTTGCAGCTGAAAACATGTAATTCTCCCTGTTGAATAGACAAAAAACTCCGGCTGCATAATTGCAGCCGGAGTTTTTTGATGGCTTGCCGGGCGCGATACAATAGGACTTATGGGGGTTTTGGTAGCCCACTGATGCGTTCGCCCGCTGCAATGCGCTTTTTTGCAAACCAGCCTTGTTCCATTTCCAGCGCATAGCGCACAGGTTTTTTAGGGCAGTGGCTAGTCTTGCTTTCGGGGGCCATGTCCGCCAAATTGACAATGATGCCGTTGTCATCAATAAACGCAATCGTTAATTTTAGCGGTGTGTTTTTCATCCAAAAACAGGGTGTATCAATGTTTTCGAACACAAACAGCATGCCCTGATCGTCGGGCAGCGACTGGCGGTGCATCAGCCCATACTGGCGGCTGGCGTCCGTTGCCGCTACTTCGGCTTTGAGCGCATGAGGGCCAATGGAAAGCGATGCCATCGGCAACTTTTGTACCTGTGCCTGCCCCGGCCAGGGCACCGTGCATATCGCAATACCTAGCAGCGTTTTGGCCACAATGGAAGGTAAGCACTTGGGCAGGCGCAAAAATGCAGGGCCGGATGGCCCTGCGAATTGACTGAATGCAGTCATGTTGTTGTATGTGTAACAGTTTAAGGGTGGTTTACGCAGCTTCTGTGATGTTCAGAGCCTGCTTGCCTTTGGGGCCTTGTGCGATCTCAAACGCCACCTTCTGACCTTCTTTGAGTGTCTTGAAACCTGTCATTTGTATTGACGAAAAATGCGCAAAGAGATCTTCGCCTCCATCATCTGGGGTGATGAAACCAAAGCCCTTGGCGTCGTTAAACCATTTGACGGTACCCATGAGTTTTGGGGTGTCGTCCTCCAGGGGGGATGCGATAGGGTCGGACATGCAAACTGCCTCTCGTTTATAGTGTAAGTGTTGATACCAGACTTCAAGAATTTTCCTTCAGCCTACTGATTCTGGCGTGCAGGCGTAGATCCAGGCTCCCAGAATACGCCCATCATCGACAATTTGATTGGAGTCCGTCAACTATGGAAATCACTAGTATTTGAATATGGTTACACAAACTGGCTCTCATATTGGCACTGTTTCGCAAGAGAAGGCTGATCAGCTTGCACCCCCACCCATGTATCAGGTGGTGTTGCTAAACGACGATTACACGCCAATGGAGTTTGTCGTCATGATCTTACAACGCATCTTTGGCAAAAACAGCGATGAAGCGACGCAGATTATGCTAAAGGTGCATCATGAAGGTAGAGGCGTCTGTGGTGTTTATACTCGTGATATAGCCGCGACGCGTGTTGAAATGGTTTTGCAGACTGCCCATGCACATCAGCATCCGCTTCAATGCTTGATGGAGCCGGCTCCCGAGACATGACCGGATAGCGTCATCGTGAGCTTGCCTTTGCTTGGTCAGGTGTAGTAAAGGTAAACCTATATGAAGTTAAGGAACAGGATCGTTTGGGCTGCCGGCTAGTTCCGATCCGTAGGAGGAAATGTGATTTCCGAAGAACTTGAAGTTAGTCTGCACACTGCGTTTGTAGAAGCCCGTGCTGCCAGACACGAATTCATCACCGTTGAGCATCTACTGCTGGCATTGTTGGATAACAACGCCGCGTTAGAGGTGCTGCGGGCTTGCACAGCCAACGTCCAGGAATTGCGCCAGCATTTGCGCAAGGCAATCCACGACAATACGCCTGTATTGCCTGGCAACAACGAGGTCGACACGCAACCCACACTCGGGTTTCAGCGTGTGATCCAGCGGGCCATCATGCATGTGTCATCCAGCAGTGCAGAAAAAAGCCTGGTTACCGGCGCCAATGTGCTTGTTGCGATTTATGGTGAAAAAGATTCCCACGCCGTATATTTTTTGCAGCAACAGGGCATTACACGCCTGGACGTAGTCAACTATATCTCGCATGGTATTACCCGTACGCCGTCCGAGCCCGAGCCTGAAGCCCCTAGGGCACAGGCCAAGGCCAGTGCCGAACGCGGCAAAACCGAGCAGGCCAAATCGCCGCTGGAACAATATGCTACCGACCTGAATGAGCAAGCATCACAAGGGCTTATCGACCCGCTCATTGGTCGTGAGCACGAAGTCGAGCGTGTGATCCAGGTCCTATGCCGGCGCCGTAAAAACAACCCGCTGCTGGTGGGTGAGGCCGGTGTGGGCAAGACAGCCATTGCAGAAGGGCTTGCCCGGCGTATCACCAAGGGCGAGACGCCCGCGGTTCTGGCCGATGCGCGTGTGTACGCACTCGATATGGGCGCGTTGCTGGCAGGCACGAAGTACCGGGGCGATTTCGAGCAGCGTCTTAAAGGCGTGCTCAAGGCGCTGGAAGAAAACAGTAATGCCATCCTGTTCATTGATGAAATCCATACACTGATTGGCGCTGGTTCCGCATCTGGCGGCACACTTGATGCATCCAACCTGCTCAAGCCTGCTTTGTCGTCCGGCAAACTCAAGTGCATGGGGGCAACCACCTATAACGAATACCGCGGGATCTTTGAAAAAGATCACGCCTTATCCCGCAGATTCCAGAAAATTGATGTCAATGAGCCATCGGTGCAGCAGACCATACAAATTCTGCGTGGTTTAAAGGCGCACTTTGAAAAACACCATGGCATACGCTATTCAGCAACGGCCATCAGTACGGCTGCCGAGCTGGCGGCGCGCTACATCAACGACCGGTTCTTGCCCGACAAGGCCATTGACGTGATTGACGAAGCCGGCGCTGCGCAACGGCTGCTGCCACCATCACGCCGTAAAAAGCTGATCGGTAAAGCGGATATTGAAACCACTGTGGCAAAAATTGCCCGTATCCCGCAGCAAAACGTATCGCAAGATGATCGCAGTCGTCTGGCCACGCTTGAGCGCGACCTCAAAACCGTTGTTTTCGGTCAGGACAAGGCCATCGACGCTTTGGCGGCTGCCATCAAAATGTCCCGGTCTGGTCTTGGTCGGCCCGACCGTCCGATTGGCTCATTCCTGTTTTCCGGGCCAACCGGGGTAGGCAAAACCGAGGTCGCCCGCCAGCTGGCCTTCACGCTTGGTGTTGAGCTTCTGCGCTTTGATATGTCCGAATACATGGAACGCCATACCGTGTCGCGCCTGATTGGTGCGCCACCGGGGTACGTCGGATTTGACCAGGGTGGGCTGCTGACTGAAGCAGTAACCAAACAGCCTCATTCTGTGCTGCTGCTTGACGAGATCGAGAAAGCTCATCCTGATGTTTTCAATATCCTGCTTCAGGTAATGGACCACGGCACGCTCACTGATAATAATGGTCGCAAGGCGGATTTCCGCAACGTCATTATCGTCATGACGACCAACGCCGGTGCAGAGTCACTCAGCAAGCCCGCTATTGGCTTCGCCAAGACGCATAATACGGGTGACGAAATGGAAGACATCAAACGTCTGTTCACTCCCGAATTCCGTAACCGTCTGGATGCCACGATCAGCTTCGCTACGCTTTCGAAAGAAATTGTCATGCGTGTCGTCGATAAGTTCCTGATAGAACTTGAAGAGCAGCTACGTGACAAGAAAGTCGACATCACCTTTACCGATCAACTGCGCGACCATCTGGCTGCCAAGGGCTTCGACCCGCTCATGGGTGCCCGACCCATGCATCGCCTTATTCAG
>DAHVSI010000125.1 GCA_027324645.1 Castellaniella sp.
TGTCCGATAGCGTTGTGGTGCACCGCCAGACACCAGACGAACTGCAGCATGAACTGGGCCAGGATCTGCCCGAGTCGTTACCTGCCGGCCTGGCCGTTTATCAGGTACAGGGCCCGTTCTTTTTTGCTGGCGTCCAGGCACTGCAGCAGGCGGTGGACGCAACTCGTCCCCTTCCTTCTGCGGTGATCGTGCGTTTCTCACTTGTCCCTTTCATTGATGCGACTGGCTTGCAGACGCTTGAAGACGTCATGCTTTCTCTGGCCGAACAGGGCGTGCGGGTGGTAATGGTTGAAGCCAATGATGTGGTCAGCCGCAAAGTGCAACGAATGGGGCTGCCAGGCAAGCTGGGCAAACACAGTCTGTTGCCCGATTTGCCTACCGCCCTGGCCTGGGTGGCGTCTCAGAACTCAGCCTGAGGGAATTCGGTATCTTTCATGAACAGGTACCGTATGGCATCGACCAGTCCGCCCAACACGGCAAGCGGCGGAAAAATCCACAGCACGATCAGGTACAGCAGGCCCCAGCCAATCTGGCCCAGATAAAAGCGGTGGGCGCCCAGCCATCCCAGAAAGATCGCCAGGACAATGGCAATCTTGCGGTTGGTATTAGGCTGTTTTAACTGGCTGCCCTGGCTCCGTAGAATCCACATGCTGACAGGGATGGTCAGGACCAGAGCCAGGATGACTTTGGTGGCATGGGTTTGCACATATGTATAGAGCGCCTGCCACAGGTCAGTAAAGTTGTAAATCAGCAGGCCCGTCAGGTGAGACAGCCAGGCAAACAATTGCTCGACGACGCCTTCGCCAAACGTCAGGGCAACCAGAATAATCAGAAAAACAGCAATGGCAAGAACAATTTTTTGCAGCATGAGCAGGCTCCGGAATCAGTCAGCGCACGTCTGGCGTACGGCATGTTCCCATTCCTGTAGGCGTGTATTCGCCCAGTCTCGTGTCATGGCGGGTTCGAAGGTACGTTCGGGTGTCCAGGCGTGCGTCAGTTCGTCCCTGCCATCGTATACGCCTGTGGCAAGGCCGGCCAGCCATGCCGCCCCCAGAGCAGTGGTTTCGACATTGTCGGGTCGAATCACGGGAATGCCAAGCAGGTCGGCCTGGAACTGCATGAGGAAGTCGTTCACACTGGCGCCACCATCTACGCGCAGCTCTGTCAGGGGACTGGCACCGCAAGCAACAGCGTCACGGCTCATGGCCTGTAGTACCGAGGCCGTCTGAAAAGCGATGCTCTCAAGCGCTGCCCGGGCAATATGGCCCATATGGGTGCCCCGTGTCAGGCCAGTGAGTGTGCCGCGCGCGTCGGGCCGCCACCAGGGTGCGCCCAGGCCGGTAAAGGCGGGGACCAGCATGACACCTCCTGAGTCTGGCACGCTGCAGGCCAGGGATTCAATTTCACTGCTTTGTGTAAAGGCGTTCAACCCGTCACGCAACCATTGCACGACAGCGCCCGCTACAAACACGCTGCCTTCCAGGGCATATTCGGGAGTGGCTGATGTTTGTGCAGCGCTGGTGGCTATCAGCCCATGTGAGGAAGGCTGGAATGAGGACCCCGTATGCATGAGCATGAAACACCCGGTTCCATAGGTGTTTTTGGCCATGCCGGGCTCAAAGCAGGCCTGCCCGAACAAGGCACTTTGCTGATCTCCGGCCACACCCATCACGGGAATATCATGGCCAAGCAGGGCGGTATCCAGCGTGCCGAAGTGGCTGGCTGATGGCTGTACGCTGGGCATCAGGGCAGCTGGAATATCAAGCATATCAAGCAAGTCCTGGTGCCAGGCATTGCTGCGAATATCGAACAGCATGGTGCGCGAGGCATTGCTGACATCGGTGACATGCTGCCTGCCGCCCGTCAATTGCCAGATCAGCCAGCTGTCGATCGTGCCAAAGGCAAGCTCTCCGCGCTCTGCGCGTTGCCGTGCGCCGGGCACGTTATCCAGCAACCACTTGATCTTGGTGGCCGAGAAGTAAGGGTCAATTTTCAGGCCTGTACTCTGCCCGATCATGGGCTCTGCGCCTGATTCTCGCAGCGGTTCACACAAGGGTTCGGTGCGCCGGTCCTGCCACACAATGGCTGGGTGCAGGGGCTCACCCGTTTTTCTGTCCCACAAGACGGTGGTTTCACGCTGGTTGGTAATGCCAATCGCTGTGATTTGACTGCCGCGCAGGTCTGCCTGGCGTAATGCCTCCCGGGCGGTCTGCAACTGTGTTTGCCAGATTTCCACCGGATCGTGCTCCACCCACCCGGGGTGCGGATAGAGTTGCTGAAACGGCTGCTGGGCAAGTCCGACAATTTGTCCCTGACGATCAAAGACAATGCTGCGCGTGCTGGAGGTGCCCTGGTCCAGGGCAAGGAGATAAGTCATGGCAAGCTATTCATGGCGGGTGCAATGGCCCATAAGACGAATGAAGTGTAACTGTCGCCCCCGGCGCTCCACAAGTGGCCGCATGTTTTAAACTGCAGGGGTTTGTCTGTTTCATTTTTTGGCCCTTTGTATTGTCTGCTATGCCACACCAGCCCTCTGCCTCTGATCCCGCAACAAACACGCGTACCGACCTCATGTCCGCTCTTGGTCACACAGGCCAGGTCGATATGGTCATCGTCGGGGGCGGGGCAACCGGCTTGGGCCTCGCACTGGATGCAACGCTGCGGGGCCTGGATGTCGTGTTGCTCGAGGCCGAAGATTTTGCATCCGGTACCTCGTCACGTGCCACAAAGCTCATTCATGGGGGGGTGCGCTATCTTGCTCAGGGCAATATAGCGCTGGTGCGTGAAGCTCTGCACGAGCGCACCACGATTCTGCGTAATGCTCCTCATCTGGCCGGGCGGCTGGGCTTTATCATGCCCGGGTTCAAGTGCTGGCAGATGCCTTTCTATGGTGCGGGCCTCAAGGCGTATGACGCCCTGGCAGGACGCGATGGCATGGGCAGCACCCGGTTTCTGTCGGCGCGACAAGTCAAACAGGCGTTGCCCGGCGTGCAAAGCCACCGCCTAAAGGGTGGGGTGCAGTATTGGGACGGTCAGTTCGACGATGCCAGGCTGGCGCTGGCTCTGGCCCGCACCGCGGCCTCACAGGGAGCGTTGCTGGTCAATTATTGTCCTGTCGACGGGCTGTTGCATGAAGAAGGCCGTGTTGCCGGTGTCCAGTGCCGCGATGCGGAAACGGGCGTCACGTACACTGTGCGCGCCAAGGTGGTCGTCAACGCGGCTGGTGTCTGGGTCGATGCGTTGCGCAACATGGATGCCGACGGCCAGGGGCAGGCCGCCACGCCCATGGTCCGACCCAGCCAGGGCGTGCATCTGGTGGTTAGTCAGCGCTTTATGCCCGGTAACCAGGCATTATTAGTCCCGCGCACTTCCGATGGTCGCGTTCTGTTTGCCGTGCCGTGGCTGGGAAAGCTCATATTGGGCACGACGGATACACCGCGCGAAGGGTTGCCTGCCGAGCCGCGTCCATTCGGACACGAAGTGCAGTTCATCCTGTCCGAAGCGGCCCGCTATCTGGATACAGCCCCAACGCCTGAGGATGTGACCAGCGCCTGGGCAGGCCTGCGCCCCCTTGTCAATCAGCCGCAGGGCGACTCAACCAGCACGGGCGGCCTAAGTCGTGAGCACACCATTCGCCTTAGCCCGTCGGGGCTGGTCACCGTGACAGGCGGCAAATGGACAACCTACCGCGCCATGGCAGACGATGTATTGCAACGCTGTGTTGACTGGCATCTGTTGCCAGCCTTGCCGGCATGCACAACAGCCCGGTTTCCGTTAATTGGCACCGAGGGCGCTGAGCAGCGTGATCTGGCACAACAGCCCGGACTGGATGCCTATGGCAATGAAGCCGGTGCCGTGCTGGCTCTGGAGCAAGAAGATGACGTGGCGATTGTACCGGGCCTGACGCCTGCCATGGTGCGCTTTGCGGTGCGCCATGAATATGCCCGATGCGTGGCCGATGTACTTGGTCGCCGTTCGCGCTTGCTATTCCTGGATGCAGCCGCTGCAGAACGTGCCGCATCAACGGTAGCCAACCTGATGCAGGCAGAAGGTATTGAACAGCCACGTCACTCAGAGTTTGTCGCTTTGGCGCAACAGTATCAAACGCTTTGTGATGCTTCTACGACTGGATAGAAATCCCGATCTTCTTCCCGTAGCCGTTCATATACCTTTCTGAGTACGGTGTTGGCGTCTTGCCGAAAGCCATCCGGATCGTCTTGAATTTCGGCAGCGACCTGCCATTTTTTCGAGAAAAAAATGAAGGGTGATGCTACGTCAGCCATCTCGCTTTGAAAGCGCTGGCCAAGCTGCTGCAATGTTTCATCGGGTCCGTCTTGCAGCCGTGGATATAAGATGCGGTCTTCTATGGCCAGGTGCTGCGTCACAATACGTCCCAGCTTTTCTACCCCTGTGGCCAGCTGCACGGCATTTTTTACTGGACCGTCCTTGGAAAGCCGACGCAGCCTGTCTATCTCTTCAATAATCTGCCGATGCTGTGTTTTTAACCGGGTGATGTTCATACGAACTCCTATTCATGCATATGATATATATGTTATTCAATGAAGTTAGAAAGTTACAGATAAAGCTACTATTAAGAGGTTTTGTTGTAAATACACGTCATTTATTTAGATGTTATGTGTCGAGTTTGCTGATCATTACTTGATTTGTATCAGATGCCACAGAATTTGCTCATCAAATAAACAGTAAAAAACGTCATTCATGGTATGATTCGAACTTAAACGTTTGGTTTTGTTACGTTATTTACTTATTTGCGTAATTTACACCTGCTGGCAAAAAAATGTGTCTTACAGACACAGTGATGCAGAGGAATGAAAAATAATGACTGATACGTTCGTGTCAGTGTTCTCACAAGGTCTTTTATGCCAACATCCAACCACTCTGTGCTTAACGATATTCACGAAATCAACCTCTCATATCTCATGCTTGCCCAGCGCCTGCTGCGCGAGGATCCAGCAACGGGCATGGCGCGGCTGGGGCTTGATCAGGAAGTTGCCGATCTGCTCGCCCAGCTATCCCCCGCTCAACTGGTCCGGCTGGCCGGTTCCAGCTCTGTGATCTGCGGTTTCCGCATGAATGACTACGACATGCTCAACGCGCTGACCAAAGACGTGCTGGGGGGCATTTTGCAGCAGGCACACTCCGCCATCCTTCTCGCGCAAAAAGGTGCTGTCAGCAGCGTTGCTCAGCCTGCCTCTTCCGCAGCTTAGTTTCCAGGTTGCCCTATGTCTTCAAAAAGCGTCGCGCGCGAAGCTGACGATATTCTGCTTGCCTCCGACATGATCAGGCTGGGCGCGCGGCTTCAAGTCCTGCAGGCTGAAACCTCGCTCAGCTACGACCGGTTGGCGCGTCTGTATCTTGAGATCCAGCAAGCTTCACCACCCAAGGGCATGCTGCCCTATTCGGTCGACTGGTTCATGACGTGGCTGCCCAATATCCACGCCACCCTGTTCTACAGTCACTACCTGTATCTTCGCGAACACACTGATTCCACCAACATTCGTGCCCTGATCAATGCCTACCGGCTGTATCTTGAACAGGCTGATGCGGGCAGGGCGGGCGAGCCC
>DAHVSI010000126.1 GCA_027324645.1 Castellaniella sp.
CAGGTCTTGGCCAGCCTGGTCCACCAATGTCACGTCAACCGCAACACCACGCGTATGGTGCGAGCCACGGGCGGGGTCGGCCACGTAGCGGGGATCGGGGCAGACTTCCCAGAACAGGGCTTGCGCTGCGGCCGGCCGCCAGGCATCCAGGATCTTGAGCGTGTAACCTGCGCGACGTGCCGCAGCTGCAGCACGATCCAGACAGGCAAGTGCCTCGGGGCGCAGCGCACACAGACTGTCGGCATATACTTGCCGGCCAGCTAGGTTGTGCGGCGTGGCGTAGGCCATGTGGATGTGGACGGGAAGCGTTTGCTCCGTGATCTGAACCAGAGGAACAGTACCGGGCTTGTCTTGATGATCCACGCGATTGTTACGCGCCTGTGCAAGACGGCCACGATCGCGCACAATAATACGGCGCAACCACAAAAAAAGTGATAGCGAGCACAGTAATGCCACGATAAAGATTGCAATCACAATCCATTCGCCGGTAGTCATGTTTCTTTTCCTGTTGTGGACGATGCACAAATCAGTATAAACAAGACGCTGCTGATCACATCCTGGGGCTGAGCATCGTATAGTAATGGCACTGATATAACCACTTCACAAGTCAATAAAAAGGCAAGCGCTATGCAGCGGATTTCAAGATTAGGCGCCATGCTGTTCCTGGCCATACTGATTGCTTCGTGTGGCACAAGCAAGCCAGTTGGGCCAGGACAATACAGGGTTTCCAAGGGCGATACCCTGACCAAAATCGCGCGCCAGCATGGCCAGAGTGTCGAATCGCTCATGCGCATGAATAAACTGGTCAACCCCAATCACCTTAAGACCGGCCAGGTTCTTAAAGTCAAGGACGAGACATCGTCTGGCGGCACGACAGGCAGTGGCCAGTCGGTGTTACCGCCCTCGAAGGGCGACGGCAAGTCCGTAGCTGCGCCCCGCTCCATCAAGTTGATCTGGCCCGCCAAGGGCGAATCGCGCCGCGGCACATCCGCCTCTAACAGTCAGGGGGTTTATATCAAGGCAGCCAAGGGCACCGCGGTGCAGGCCGCTGCCAATGGCAAGGTAGTCTACGCAGGTGACGGCCTGCGTGGCTATGGGAATATGCTCATTGTTAGCCACGATGCTAATTTCCTGACCGTCTATGCGCATAACGACAGTCTGCTGGTCAAAGAAGGCGCCAGTGTGAAACAGGGGCAAAAAATAGCGACGGTGGGCAGCACAGGCACCCGCACCGAGCAGCTGTACTTTGAGCTGCGCTATAACGGCAAGCCGGTCGATGTGACGCGCCACCTGCCATGATGGGGCGCGAGCCGGCTACTGGGACACTGCGGCAGGTTGGTCCACCGGCATCTTGCGCCCAATGAACACGGCTGCCACCACTGCCAGTAAAAAGCCCACCGTCACAGCGTCCATTTGTTCGCCCAAAATAGGAACTGCAGCAATCAGGGACACAAAGGGCTGCAACAACTGCACCTGGCTGACGCGCACCATGCCACCAAGCGCCAGGCCGCGATACCACACAAAAAAGCCCAGCCACATGGAAAACAGCGCAACGTAGGCAAGACCGCCCCATGATTGCCAGCGTATGGGGTCGGAGGGCAAGGTGGCCAGAGCAATGGGTACGGTAAAGGGCAAGCTGATCACCAACACCCAGCAAATGACCTCGGGGGCAGGCCGCTCACGCGACACATCGGTACCGCCTGCAAAACCAATGGCTGTACTGCCAATGGCGCACAGCAGCAAGCCATCGGCCGCAGTCAGCTGCCCACCGCCTTTTGTCACGGCATAGGCAATAACCAGCACACAACCCACCAGGGTGCAGGCCCAGAAACCCAATGAGGGCCGCTGTCTGAAATAAAACGCGCCAGCCACGGCACTGGCCAGTGGCAAAATGCCGGTGATGACCGCCGCGTGCATGGCATGCACATCGCGAAGCGCCAGGCTCAGAAACAGTGGAAAGCCCAGAACCGTGCCCAGGGCACAGATAATGATGGGCCACCAATGGCGCCTTTCGGGCCATTGCGCACGCCTGACCAACAGGTAAAAAATACTGAGAATACCCGCAATGGCAGCACGGCCGGCCGTGACAAATACGGGCGCAAGCTGTGGATCGTCCGCCGGCCCTACCGCCAGGCGCGTCATGGGCAGCGTGATCCCGAAGGCAACCATGCCCAGGAAGCCCAGCCACATACCCTTGACCTCATCGGACACGGTGACGGGTACCGTACCGGTACGCTTTGAGTCGGGGGGTGTGGCCATGTAAACGCTCTGAGTGTTCGGTCAGGCGGCTAGTATACCGCTGCCATGCGGCTTAGAAGGGGATGTCGTCGTCCATGTCCATCAGGTTGGCGGCCGCCGGTGCCTGCTGTTGTTGCTGCTGCGACTGCTGTGACTGACGCGACGGCTGGTTGCGTGCCGGTGCCTGGCTGAAGCCCCCATCGTCCATGGATGAACCCCCGCTATCGCGCCCACCCAGCATTTGCATCTGGTCAGCCACAATTTCAGTGCTGTAGCGGTCCTGACCGGTTTCCTTGTCTTGCCATTTGCGCGTACGCAAACGCCCTTCGACATAAACGGAGCGACCCTTGCGCAGATATTCACCAGCAATTTCTGCCAGACGATTGAAAAACACGACACGATGCCATTCTGTATCTTCACGGCGTTCGCCCGTATTGCGATCGCGCCAGACGGATGTGGTGGCAATTGAGATATTACAGATGGCGGCACCATCGGGGCTGTAGCGGACGTCGGGGTCGCGCCCCAGGTTGCCGACAAGAATGACTTTGTTAACAGAGGCCATGATGGTTCCCTTGAAACAGAAAATAAAGAATAAGAGTGATGTTCATTATGGATGATTATGCACACAGCTACTAGCCGGCGTCACCCCCTGGGCGGACGGCATTGTCATGCCTGTGTGCCGCCCTGATAAGCCGTGGCCAGACCAGGCCCGACCATCCTGCCTGTTAGGACAGTGACCGGAAACCGCGCGCCGCGACAAACCAGACAAGAGCCAGCACGCCAGAAGCCACCAGTACAAGCGGGGCCTGGCCTTTGGCTGCCAGCAGGCCACCCACTGCCCCACCCAGAAAAATGCCCAGCGACTGGGTTGTGTTGTAGAAGCCCAGCGCCAGCCCTTTGTATTCTGGCGGCGCCACCCGAGAAACCAGTGAAGGCTGCAGCGCCTCAAGCACATTGAAGGCCACAAAAAAGCCGGTCAGGGTCAGCACCACGCCATAAAAAGACCCGGTCACCACCGCCATCAGCCCCAGCATGATGGCAAGCAGCACGACCGCCGCGTCCAGCGCCTGCTTATGCATGTGACGGGTTTCGGTATAAAACACGCCCGGAACCATCAGCACAAACGATGCCAGAATCACTGGCAGATAGACTTTCCACAGCGTGGATGACTGAAATCCGCCCAGATCACTTAACAGGCCCGGCACAACAATGAACAGCGTCATCAGAATAAAGTGCAGGCAAAAGACGCCAAAATTCAATCGCAACAGATCGGCGTGGCGCAGCACATCGCGCATGCGGGCCCGCTTACCTTCGGGGCGCACCATGGGCACCTCGGGGACGATAAACGCCGCAATCAGCAGGCACGCAAAACCCAATGCGCTAATAACCCAGAACAACCCCGACAGACCAAACTCGCCAACCAGCAGGGGTGAAAGCACCAGCGACAACGCAAATGACAGGCCAATGGAAGCGCCCACCATGGCCATGGCCCGTGTACGCACTTCGGGGCGGGTGGCATCGGCAATCCACGCTGTGATGGCCGCAGAAATAGCACCAAGCCCTTGTATGGTACGACCTGCCGTTACCCAATCGACGCTGGTGGCCAGCGCACAGATAACCCCACCCACAACAAACAGCGCCAAGCCTGCCATGATGACCGGCCGCCTGCCAAAACGATCGGAGGCCATGCCCAGGGGAATTTGCATGATGGCCTGGGTAAGCCCATAAGCACCCAGAGCCAGACCGACCTTGGCCGCATTGCTGCCGCCGGCCAGCGCGGGGGCCGCCACCGCAAAAATGGGCGTCAGAAGAAACAGCCCCAGCATGCGAACAGCAAACAACAGGGCAAGAGAGATACTGGCCCGGCGTTCAGTGGCTGTTAGGCGCAAACGGGCTGGCCGGGTACTACTGGCAGGTGCGGATGACATATACAGAGGTGGCAATGAATACAGACAATCTCATGGCTGACGCCATCAGACTGGTATTGTACCGGCTCACGTGCGGCACGCTTTGCAAGGTATAGTAGGGGGTTGGCCTTTATCAACCTGATCGGGCACCAGCGGCATGGACTTGATTGCGATACGTGGGGCGCGCACTCACAACCTTAAGAATGTTTCCGTCGATTTGCCACGGCGCAAACTTGTGGTCGTGACCGGTTTGTCAGGGTCAGGCAAATCGTCATTGGCTTTTGACACCCTGTATGCCGAAGGTCAGCGCCGATATGTCGAGAGCCTGTCCGCCTACGCCAGGCAGTTTTTACAGCTCATGGACAAGCCCGATGTCGACCTGATCGAAGGGTTGTCCCCCGCCATCGCCATCGAACAGAAATCGGCCGGCCACAACCCGCGCTCAACCGTCGGGACAGTCACAGAGATTCACGACTATTTGCGCCTGTTGTATGCCCGGGCGGGCACCCCTTATTGCCCGGATCACGGCTTGGCGCTGCAGGCACAAAGCGTCAGCCAGATGGTTGACCATATCCTGACCTGGCCGGAAGGTACACGGCTGGCTATCTTGGCCCCACTTGCGCGCTCACGCAAGGGCACATTCGAACAAGAACGGCGCGATCTTCTGGCCCAGGGCTTTGTCCGCATGCGCATCAATGGCAACATGGTCCGGCTGGAAGAATTTCCCGAGCTGAACCGCCATGAAAAACATGATGTGGATGTTGTGGTCGACCGCTTGCGAAGCCGGCCGGACAGCCGCCAGCGGCTGGCTGAAAGCCTTGAGACAGCGCTAAGCCTGACACAGGGTCGCTGCCTGGCCCTTAACCTGGATACAGACGAGGAACAGGCTTTTTCTGTACACCATGCCTGCCCTGTCTGCTCGTACAGCCTGATTGAACTTGAGCCCCGCCTGTTCAGCTTCAATAACCCTGCCGGCGCATGCCCCACGTGCGATGGCCTGGGAACGGTCGATGTGTTTGACCCCGAGCGGGTCGTACGCTTTCCCGAACTGAGCCTGGCCGGCGGTGCCATCCACGGCTGGGACCGGCGCAATGCATTCACCTACAACCTCTTGACCAGTCTGGCCGCACATT
>DAHVSI010000201.1 GCA_027324645.1 Castellaniella sp.
CCGCCCGGGCGCCGCGCCCGTCAGTGTCGACGAAGAGCTCGCACGAGTCATCCCGGTTATTGAAGGGCTGCGCGATACGGGCATACCCCTGTCGGTCGATACCACCAAACCGGCGGTGATGCGTCAGGCGCTTGATGCCGGTGCCGACATGATCAATGACATTACCGGTTTTCAGGATGCCCAGGCAATTGAAGCTGTGCGGCACTCGGATTGTGCGCTATGTGTCATGCACATGCAGGGCGAGCCACGTACCATGCAGCTGGAGCCTACCTACGATAATGTTGTCATCGATATCCGTGATTATCTTCGGGATCGCGCCAGCGCACTGGGTGATGCCGGGGTATCGTCCAACCGCATTGTGCTGGACCCGGGGCTGGGTTTTGGAAAAACCGTTGCGCAAAACTATGAGTTGCTCAAGCGGCTGTCCGAACTGAGCTCAAACGCTATGCCAATTTTGCTGGGGGTATCACGCAAATCCATGATTGGGCATGTGGTTGATCGTCCAGCGGATCAGCGGCTTGCCGGTAGCCTGGCCGCCATGTTGGCCGGCATTAGCCAAGGCGCTAATATTGTGCGTGTGCACGATGTACAACAAACAGTGGATGCCATACGTGTGTGGCAGGCAGTCGAATACGGAATTCAGTCATGAGCCAGCGAAAATACTTTGGAACAGATGGTGTGCGGGGCCGCGTTGGCGGCCCGGTAATCAATGCAGAATTTGCTCTCAGGCTAGGTTATGCCGCCGGCAAGGTTCTGCTGACGCAATACCCGGGGCGCGAACGGCCTGCCGTATTGATCGGCAAGGACACGCGCATTTCTGGGTACATGCTCGAGTCAGCTCTCGAGGCGGGCTTGTCTGCTGCAGGCATTGACGTCTTGCTTGCCGGGCCAGTTCCCACACCCGCAGTGGCCTATCTGACAAGAACATTGCGTCTGGTTGCGGGCATCGTCATCAGTGCCTCGCATAACCCGTTTCATGACAATGGCATCAAGTTTTTTTCGGCGCAAGGCATGAAACTGCCTGACGAGGTCGAACAGCAAATTGAAAATGTCATTGACGAACCGCTTGATTGCGTGGATTCCCGGTTATTAGGGCGGGCGCGGCGCATGCCCGATGCCGCGGGCCGCTATATTGAGTTCTGCAAAAGTACCTTTCCCCACGACCTGGATCTGCTTGACCTTTCTATTGTTGTCGATGCCGCGCACGGTGCTGCCTATCACATTGCTCCGCATGTGTTTGCCGAACTGGGGGCCGAAGTCACTGCCATTGGCTGTGAGCCGGATGGGTTCAACATTAACGATGGTGTTGGGGCAACCAGTCCGGATCGTCTTGTGCAGGAAGTACGCGATCGCGGTGCCGACCTGGGCATCGCACTCGATGGCGATGCCGACCGCCTTCAGCTTGTTGACCGCACCGGGCGTTTATTCAACGGCGACGAACTGTTATACGCCATTGTGCGTGACCGCATGCTTGAAGACAGGGTGCAGGGCGTGGTTGGCACACTTATGACCAATCTGGGTCTTGAAAACCGTTTGCGCATGCTTGATGTGCCGTTTGAGCGCGCCGCCGTGGGTGATCGCTATGTGCTTGAGCGGCTCAGGCAAAACGGCTGGCTGTATGGAGGCGAAAGCTCCGGACACCTGCTTTGCCTTGACAAGCACACCACGGGTGACGGCATTATTGCGGCATTGCAGGTGCTGACAGCCATGAAGCGGCAGCACAAATCCATCGCAGATCTGGTGTCAGATCTGTCCATGTATCCACAAATCATGGTCAATGTGCCTTGGGAAAATGGTAAGGACTGGCAGGAGCACGAGCCTTTGGTTAAGGCATGTGACGACGTCTCCCAGTCTTTGGGTGAGCGGGGTCGCGTGCTTGTCCGGGCCTCAGGAACCGAGCCGGCCCTGCGGCTTATGGTTGAAGCCGAAGACGAGGCATTGGCGCGTCAGGGCATTGAATTGCTCCAGGCGGTGCCCTTGTAAAGGCGGCATTCCTATCAACCATGCCAGGTATCATTACCCGCCCTGAACACACACAAACCCTCACAGACCTACGCGCTTTGTTCGTGTCTGGCCGGCCCTTACTGGACGTGCGCGCTCCAGTCGAGTATCTGAAAGGGTCATTTCCCCGGGCCGTTAACCTGCCTATTCTGAACGATGAAGAGCGTCATCGGGTAGGGCTGTGCTACAAACAGCATGGGCCTAAAGCTGCCATGGCACTTGGGCATCGCAAAGTTTCCGGAGCAGTGCGCGAGCAGCGCCTGCAAGGCTGGATTGAATTTGCGCGCAAGCATCCCGACGGCTGCCTATATTGTTTCAGGGGCGGACAGCGCTCAAAAATTGCTCAGGAATGGATGGCGCAGGCGGGGGTTGTCTATCCCAGGGTGGCGGGTGGCTATAAGGCCATGCGTCAGTTTTTGCTCGATTCTATGCAGGATGTGGCTGCCAACTGTCGGTTCACCGTGCTGGGTGGCCTGACGGGCAGCGGTAAAACAGAACTGCTGGTCCAACTGGCCAATGGCGTTGACCTTGAAGGTCATGCCAATCACCGGGGCTCCAGCTTTGGGCGCCAGCTGGCGGGACAGCCCTGTCAGGTTGACTTTGACAATGCCCTTAGCATCGATCTCCTGCAACGGACCAGTAAAAGTTTACAGCCTATTGTTCTGGAAGACGAAAGCCGCTACATCGGCAGTTGCTCGCTACCCATCACGCTTTATCAACGCATGCGTCAGGCACCCATTGTGTGGCTGGACGAACCCCTGGAAGACCGTGTGGATCGGATCCTGAATGAGTATGTGGTGAACCTATTCATACAGCTGCGGGCCGTACATGACTTAGTGGGAGCATGGGCAGCGTTGCGCACGCAGCTTCAGCAAGGCATGTTGCGTATTGCCAAACGCCTGGGACAGGACAGACTGAACAAGGCGCTGGCCTTGTTGGACGACGCACTGCAACAGCATCAGGAGCTCGATCAGCCGCAAGGTCATCGCGCCTGGATCCGCTTTTTATTGCTGGCGTATTATGACCCTATGTACCTGTCACAACATCAGGACCGTGCGCATTTGGTGGTGTTTCGTGGCAACCGCCAGGCAGTCAGCCAATATCTGGCTAATCAATAGGCTAATGCCCGGTAAAAGTACATAGCCCTATTTGGTCTGGGCGTTGCATAGTCCATCATGCGTGTTTAGGCCGGCCATCTCAGTCATCACGCCCATTCGTAGTGCTCCTTCGCCTGCAAGCATGGGTTGATCAATCTTTAGCGCCTCAAAAAGCGCGAGCATGATCGCCAGACCTCCGGCGAGGACACGCGCTCGATCAGGCTTGAGGCCGGGCAACTGCCTGATGCGTACCTCGCCATCGGCGACAAGTTTGCGGCGCAATGCCAGCAAACCCTGATGGGTGATGCCCTGGTCAGACATGCCACCTTGCTGTAATACGGCCAGCAGACCTTTAGCCGTCCCGGAAGAGCCATATACCTGTTGCCAGCCAGCCTGTTGGTACAAAGGGACGATGGGGGCAATTTCCTGATGCGCTGCACTGACTGCCTGGTCCATACGTTCTGCGGTAATCAGTCCGGAGTCGAAGAAACGCTGCGTATAGCTGACACACCCCATAGGCAGGGAGGTCAGGTGCAACGGCTGATCCCCTTTACCCAGAATCACTTCGGTTGAGCCGCCGCCAATGTCGACCATCAGTCGATGCTGATCGCCTGCTGGCAGCTCATGGTTGACCCCCACAAAAATCAGACGCGCTTCTTCATCGCCCGAGATGATCTCTATGGGATAACCCAGTGCAGTATGAAACTCAGGCAGGACTTCGTCCAGATTCTGTGTTAGCCGCAGCGTGTTGGTAGCGACGACGCGTACACATGTGACGGGGCGTTGCGCCAGATGTTCGGCAAACATGCTAAGTACATGGACACCGCGTTGTATCGCCGCGCGATCAAGTATGCCGGACTGGTCCAGGCCGGCGGCCAGCTGGACGGTTTCCTTCAGGCGCGTCAGAACCTGAATGCGAGGCTTTCCCGCACAATGGACGACACGACCGGTAGACAAGCGGAAACTGTTGGAGCCCAGGTCAAGGGCGGCAAGCAGAGATGCCATAGGGACTATCCCCGTTAAAAGACAGGCAGATTATACGGATAGTCTGGTGTCATCGTGAAGCACGGCGTCCCGTCTTACAATTAGGCGTATTGTGTATTAAACAAGGCGTAGTGTGTTCATGGTTTCTTCAGCGACCAGCGAATCGTCCCCTCCCGTGCTGCTTAACCGTGAGTTGTCCGTACTCAAGTTCAATGAACGGGTCCTGGCTATGGCTGAGCGTGACGCAACGCCGTTGCTCGAACGTTTGCGCTACCTTTGCATCGTGAGCTCCAACCTGGACGAGTTTTTTGAAATTCGTATCTCTAGCCTCAAGGAACAGCAACGCCAAAGCCCTGTGCTGGCTGGTGTGGATGGTCGCACGCCCGATCAGGCTTTTGATGAGGTGCAACGGGCTGCCCATGCACTTACTATGCGCCAAAACACCTTGCTGATCAATGAGGTGCTGCCTGCATTACACCAGGCAGGAGTTGAAGTGTTCGAGCCCGCCACATGGCCTGACGCCGTACAGCAGTGGGCCAAAGACTACTTCCAGGACGACATCTCACCTTTGCTCACGCCAGTGGGCCTGGATCCTGCCCGCCCGTTTCCACGGGTATATAACAAAAGCCTGAATTTCATTGTGTCGTTATCGGGCCCGGATGCCTTTGGGCGATCCGCAAATATTGCCATCCTGCAGGCGCCACGGTCATTGCCCCGGGTGGTCCAGGTACCGCCGGACATCGCCGGCATGGCTCATGGTTACGTCATGCTTTCAGCCATTATCACGGCTTTTGTGGGGGAGCTGTTTCCAGGGCTGCAGGTGCTGGGGTGTTATCGGTGGCGGGTCACGCGCAACAGTGATTTGTTTGTCGACGAGGAAGAAATCACGAATTTGCGTCAGGCACTGCAGGGCGAGCTGTCTCAGCGCAACTTTGGAGCGGCGGTGCGGCTTGAGACTGACCAGTCCATGCCCGAAGACTTGGCCCTATTTTTACAGGACGAGTTTTTATTACAGCCGCGTGACACGTACCGGGTCGCTGGCCCGGTCAACCTGGCCAGGCTTGAGCACCTGTGCAAAACCGTCAAACGGCCTGAGCTGCTGTTTCCTCCTTATTACCCCTCGTCCATAGCACCCTTTGACGAATCATCGCCTACCTCAGCAGAGGTTTTTGCTGCGCTGCGTGAGCGCGATGTGCTGTTGCACCACCCCTATCAATCGTTCCAGCCAGTCCTAGAGTTTTTGCGTATGGCCGCCCGCGACCCGGCAGTCGTGGCTATCAAGCAAACCATTTATCGCACAGGGGAAGACTCCGAACTCATGCAATTGCTGCTTGCTGCGGCCCGGGCAGGCAAGGAAGTCACTGTTATTGTGGAGCTGATGGCCCGCTTTGATGAGCAGACCAACATCAACTGGGCCGCAGAGCTTGAGGAAGTGGGCGCGCATGTCAGCTACGGGGTCGTGGGTCATAAAACCCATGCCAAGATGGCGTTGGTGCTTAGACGCGAAGACGGACGTATCAGGCGCTATGGCCATCTGGGAACAGGCAATTATCACTCGGGCACGGCTCGGCTGTATACGGACTTTGGCTTGCTAACGGCCGACGCCGATATATGCCAAGACATGGACAAGGTCTTCTCGCTATTGACCGGGCTGGGCGCGCGCAGGCCGCTCAAGCGCCTGCTGCAGTCGCCGTTCACGTTGCACGGAGCTATGCTGGCGCTTGTCCGCAACGAAATCGACCATGCCAAACAAGGCCGCCCCGCCCGTATCATGGCCAAAATGAATTCCCTGCTCGAGCCCGGCATTATTGACGCCCTGTATCAGGCCAGTCAGGCCGGCGTACGTGTTGACCTGATCGTTCGGGGTGCATGTGCCTTGCGTGCAGGGGTACCCGGTCTATCTGACAACATACGGCTGCGCTCTATTGTGGGCCGGTTTCTTGAACATTCGCGGGTTTTTTATTTTCATGACGATGGCAACGAGCAAATTTATCTGTCTTCAGCCGACTGGATGGACAGAAATTTTTTTCGCAGAGTAGAAATAGCCTTTCCGGTGTTGGACAAGCGCCTGAAAAAGCGCGTGGTGGATG
This sequence comes from Castellaniella sp., assembly GCA_027324645.1. Taxonomy (GTDB): domain Bacteria; phylum Pseudomonadota; class Gammaproteobacteria; order Burkholderiales; family Burkholderiaceae_B; genus JAJYRX01. Next base: position 6,173 of record DAHVSI010000201.1, read on the forward strand.
AAGCATTCCGGATACCCTTGCGGGACAATCAGCTTGCCTGGCGCATACTGCCCGATGGTGACCACGTTCGGGTCAAGGCCAGGGGCCAGCCATTCAATGCGCACGAGCATTTAATGACCATGTACAGTGCCACAACCCGTAAGCGACGCAAACCCTGATGCGTTACCAGTACGGCTGGCAGGGTTTGTCATCATCCTGTCATATTGGCTGCGTATGATGGCGCCCTGAACAGATCGCCTGAAGGTGGGTGACAGGGTGTACTTTTGGGAATAGGAAGCGCGTGACAACCCTACGTTTATTTGCATGCTGGATCATGATGCTCGTTCCATGGGCAGCGCATGCTGTGGATTTGACCGGTGCGGGTGCGTCAACCCCGTACCCGGTCTATGTGAAGTGGGCGGCAAACTACCACAAGCACAGCGGCCATCGTGTTAACTACCAGTCCATGGGGTCTGGCGGGGGGCAGCAGCAGATTGTCACCGGTACGGTCGATTTTGGAGCAACGGACGATCCCATGCCTGTCGAGTGGCTGGATAAGCACGGGCTTGTCCAGTTTCCCGCCGTGATTGCCGGCATTGTGCCAGTGGTCAATATACCCGGCCTGGACGCTGGCGCGCTGATGCTAACGGGGGACGTCCTGGCAAAAATCTATCTGGGCGCCATCACGCGTTGGGACGATACGGAAATTGCGCAGCTCAACCCCGACGTGTCCTTGCCCGACAAGGATATTGTTGTGGTTCACCGTGCAGACGGCTCCGGCACGACCTTTGTGTGGACCGATTACCTCTCTGGACAGTCAAAACAGTGGCGGCGTCGGGTTGGTACCGGCAAGGCCGTGAGCTGGCCGGTTGGGCAGGGCGGCAAGGGCAACGAAGGGGTGGCCGCCTACGTGCGGCAATTGTCCTACTCAATCGGCTATGTGGAGTACACCTATGCCGTCACAAACAATCTGGCCTGGGTTGCGTTGCAAAATCATGATGGACACGTCATTGATCCAGGAATCAAGGCGTTTGCTGCAGCGGCCCGCGATGCTGACTGGGATACGCCTGGCATGGGCGTCGGGTTGACGAATCAGCCGGGTAGCGACGTATGGCCGATTGTCACAGCCAGCTTCATCCTGGTGCCTCGCTCGCCCAAACGGCCGGAACGAACGCAGGCTGTGCTCGAGTTTTTTGAGTGGGCCTATACGCAAGGTCAGGAAGCCGTTGTCGACCTTGCGTACGTGCCCTTGCCCAAGCAGGTGGTCAAGCGGGTGAGGGCCCAATGGGAACATGTCCGGCTGGACCGCGATGGGTTGGAGCCAAAGGGATCATGATGCGCACCAAACCGCATAACCTACTGGCAGACCGGCTCTTCAGGGGCATTACTCGAGGCTTTGCCTTATTCGTGTTTGTCTTGCTGGCCGGCATCATGCTGTCCCTGATATGGGGCAGCCGTGACGCCATTACCGCGCAGGGCTTCTCGTTTTTGTGGGAAACCCAATGGGACCCGGTCCATGACCGTTATGGTGCCTGGGTTCCTGTCATGGGGACGCTGCTCACTTCGCTCATTGCGCTGATCATTGCCGTGCCGGTGTCGTTTGGCATTGCCATGTTTCTGACCGAGTTGGCGCCATCCTGGTTGCGACGGCCATTGAGCACAGCCATCGAGATGCTGGCCGCCATTCCCTCCATTATTTACGGCATGTGGGGCCTGTTTGTTTTTGTGCCCTTATTTCAGCACTATGTGCAGCCAGTGATTGTGGCCCTTCTGGCACCTGTGCCCGTGCTGGGAGAATTGTTTGCCGGGCCCTCTCTGGGCATCGGCCTGTTCACCGCGGGGCTGATTCTTTCCATCATGATTGTCCCGTTCATTACCGCGGTCATGCGTGATGTGTTCGATGTGGTCCCGCCCATGCTGAAAGAATCTGCGTATGGCCTGGGCAGCACAACCTGGGAGGTCATGTGGAAGGTGGTGCTGCCGTATACCCGCCATGCCGTTATTGGTGGGGTCATGTTGGGGCTGGGCCGGGCACTTGGCGAAACCATGGCAGTCACCTTTGTCATTGGTAATGCGTTCAATGTGCCAGATTCTATTTTCTCGCCGTCCAACTCTATTGCTTCGGCACTGGCCAATGAGTTCAACGAAGCAGGCGGCTTGCAAAAATCCGCTTTGCTGGAGCTTGGCCTGATTCTTTTCCTGATTACAACGTTGGTGCTCGCTGCATCCAAATTATTGCTGTGGCATTTGTCCCGCCAGGAGGGGCGCTAATGAAACAACAACAGGATAAGCTGATCGTCCATGGCAATAATCGCGTCTATCGGCGCCGACGCCGGGTCAACCAGCTCATGCTCTTGCTATCCGGACTCGCTGTGGCCTTTGGACTGGTCTGGCTATTCTGGATTTTGGCCACACTGGTGATGAAGGGCGGAGCAGCCCTGACGCCGGCCCTGTTTACACAGAGCACACCGCCGCCAGGCGAAGCGGGCGGCCTGATCAACGCCATCTTGGGTAGTGCCATGATGGCGGCTGTCGCAACCCTTATTGGGGCGCCTATTGGCGTGCTGGCCGGCACCTACCTGGCGGAGTTTGGTCAGCGTGGCTGGCTGGCACCAACAACACGTTTTCTGAACGATGTACTGCTGTCCGCACCATCCATCGTGATCGGGCTATTCATTTACATGGTGTATGTCGCCCAGGTCGGCCATTTCTCCGGGTGGGCGGGTGCCCTGGCGTTGGCCATCATTGTCATACCCGTGGTGGTGCGCGCAACGGACAATATGCTGCTGCTGGTGCCGGGCGGCCTGCGTGAGGCCGCGGCTGCGCTGGGCTGTCCCCAGTGGCGCATTGTGCTGTTCATCAGTTACCGGGCCGCCCGCTCGGGCATCATGACCGGCGTGTTGCTGGCTGTGGCGCGCATTGCCGGAGAGACCGCACCATTGCTGTTTACGGCGCTAAGCAATCAGTTTTTGTCGCTGAACATGAACGCACCGATTGCAAACCTGCCCGTCATTATTTTCCAGTATGCAGCCAGCCCGTTTCAGGATTGGAACCGCCTGGCTTGGGCGGGTGCGCTGTTGATCACACTTGTTGTCTTGTTCCTTAATATTATGGCGCGGCGCTTTTTTGGCCGCGATTAAAGGGTTTGCATCATGCCGTTTGCTTCCATGCACAACGATCCAACCAAGCTTGCCATTCGCAACCTGAGCTTTTATTACGGCGATGTCCAGGCCATTAAAAATGTGAGCATGGATATCAAGGAAAAGCGGGTGACTGCCTTTATTGGTCCGTCCGGTTGTGGCAAATCAACGCTTCTGCGTACCTTTAACCGTATGTTCGAGCTCTATCCGGGCCAGCGTGCAGAAGGCGAGATCAACATGGACGGCGAGAATCTGCTGACGTCCAAAACTGACATATCCCTGATTCGCGCACGGGTGGGCATGGTGTTTCAGAAGCCCACGCCCTTTCCCATGAGCATTTACGACAATATTGCGTTTGGGGTCAGGCTGTTTGAGAACCTAAGCCGGGGCGAAATGGACGAGCGGGTAGAGTGGGCGCTGACTAAGGCAGCACTATGGTCCGAAGTCAAAGACAAGCTGCATAAAAGCGGTAACGGCCTGTCGGGTGGACAGCAACAGCGCCTGTGTATTGCACGGGGGGTGGCGATCAGGCCCGAAGTATTGCTGCTGGATGAACCCTGTTCAGCGCTGGATCCCATCTCTACTGCACGCATCGAGGAACTAATTGCCGAGCTGAAATCGGATTACACGGTGGTGATTGTGACGCACAACATGCAGCAGGCTGCGCGCTGCTCGGATTACACTGCCTATATGTATATGGGCGAGCTCATGGAGTTTGGCCCCACTGGCCAGCTGTTTGTTAACCCGGCCCGTAAAGAGACTGAAGACTACATTACGGGCCGTTTCGGGTAGCTTGGCACTGGCCGGGTGTTAGTTCCAGGCCCCGTTTTTGCCTGCAACGCTGTAGCGCCCGGCACCCAGCAGTGCCACCGACAGGCAGCCAAACAGAAACAGACCCTGCAGCTCGATGGCCCAGCCACCTGAGCCAGACAGGGCAAAGATTTGGTTGGTATGCGCCAAGCTAATGGCCACCAGCATATTGATTGCACCCAGCAGCCCGCCCAGACGCGCGTAGTAGCCCAGGATCATTAATGCTGGTGCGACGACCTCGCCAATGTATACTGCCCAGGCAAAAATGGCAGGCATGCCATGGGCCATGACCATGTTTTCAATGCCGCCTATGCCATTGATCAGCTTGCTGATGCCGTGCAGGATCAGCATGGCGCCAACGGCCACGCGAAGTACAAGTTTGCCAAAATCGTCCATAGAGCTTGATGACATACGGTGTCCTTGTTTACTTAAAACCAGCCTTGGCCTGCCTGTTGCCTTGTTGGCAGACAAGAGCGGGAAGCGTTTGCCGCCCCGGTGGCAGACATTGTGACATATTAAATGAAATCAACCATGAAGGATAAAGATACAGACCGGCATCGGCTGGCCAATATTGTGCGCTACCTGATGGGCGCCCGGTCGGAATTGTCTCAGTCAGCCTCCGGGCAGATCCAGGTCCAGGAAGAAGATGGTGTGCGTTATCTGCAATTTGGTACGCCCTGGATACAGGGCGCCATGCGACTGTCGCAGCCCGATGCACTGGAAGTTGAGTATGTGCAACAAATGATGCTGTGGACGCTGTTTGATCAGGAGCCACAGGCAATTTGCCAGCTGGGTCTGGGGGTTGGGGCGCTCACGCGCTTTTGTTATCACCACTTCCCCCAGGCAGTGATTACCGCCGTTGAAATCGATCAGGAAGTCATTACCACATGCCATGAGCACTTTTTGCTGCCCCCAGCCTCAGAGCGGCTAGCGCTTGTCCACGATGATGCGGCAGATTTCGTGGCCAATGCTGACAATCAAGGCCGTTTTGATGTGCTGCAGGTGGATTTGTACGATGCCGAATCGACGGGGCCGGCTCGGGGTTCGGCAGCGTTTTATCAAGACTGCGCCCAGGTACTGACCGAATCAGGCATGATGACCATCAATCTATTCTGTGAGTACCCCGATCATCATATGCATTTGAAGCGAATGGAGGCGGCCTTTGAGGCGGTAGCCTGGCTGCCCGAGGTGCATGACAGCAATATTGTGGCCATCGGCTTTCGCCAGGCGCCCGTATTGGAGTTTGATGACCTGTACAGGCGTGCCACGAAGATAGAGCAGACGCTAGCGCTACCCGCGAGCACTTGGGTAGACGGCTTATACAAATGGATGCAGCATCGCTGACCAGGGCTTAGCGTTCAAGTGCCGTCTCGATGGCCTGACCCACCTGTAAGATTCGTTTGTCCTGCATGACTGTCCCGGCAACCATCAGCCCTACCGGCGCGGTGCCATTGGGGTGACAAGGGATAGACAGGGCACAGCCATCAAGAAAATTGATAAACGTGGGGTTGCGCAGAATTTTCAGGTTGGTCGGAAAATACACATCGTCGCTGGCGCTAAGTTCAGCAATGCTTGGGGGGACAATAGGCGCCGTTGGCATCAGCAAAGCGTCATACCAGCGTAACCGGTGCTCTACAGCGGCTATCCATGCCTGGCGTGCCTGCAGCACTTCAATGTAATCGCTGGCCAGCATCTCGCCGCCCCGCAAAATGCGTGACGATACCCGCGGGTCATAGTCGGCTTCGCGTTCCTGCACCAGGTCTTTGTGCCATGCCCAGGCCTCGGCTGCAATCAGACCGCCCTTGCGATTGATGTAGGGCAGCTGCTCAAACTCGGGCAGGGCAATCGTGCTGATTTGTGCGCCGGCCTGTTCAAGTGTTTTGATGGCATGTTCAAACACCTTGACCACGTGATCATCGGCGCCATCCAGAACCATGGTTGCGGGTATGGCAAACCGCAAGCCCTCCAGCGGTGCAGGCTCCAAGCGTTGCGGCTGTTCGCCGGCCAGAATGGCGTCACTGGTAGCACAGCATTGCACCGACAGCCCTATCGGGCCGGACGAGTCCATACTGAATGACAATGGCAAGGCGCCTTCGGCGGACAGGCGCCGGGCTGTAGGCTTGAAGCCGGTGACGCCACAAAAGGCCGCCGGGATGCGGATTGAGCCGCCCGTGTCGGTGCCCAGCGACATGACCGACATGTGGTCGGCAACAGCCACCCCTGACCCCGAGGACGACCCGCCCGATATATGACCGGTGTCGCGGTCCCAGGGGCTGCTGGGTGTACCGTAATGGGGGTTGATGCCCAAGCCCGAAAAGGCAAATTCGGTCATGTTGGTGCGTCCGACCACAATCGCGCCGGCATCCACCAGGCGCTGGACCAGCACGGCATTGCGCACGGCCGGACGAGCGTCTTTTAGTACAACCGATCCTGCTGTGGTGATGTCGCCTTCCACATCAAACAGATCTTTGACAGAAATGGGCAGCCCTTCGAGCGCTGATCGGGTCTGACCAGTCTGGCGTAGTGCATCCGAGGCGCGGGCTGCCTGCATTGCCTGCTTGGCATAGACGCGGGTAAATGCGCGGCTGCCTTCGCCTGCGGGGTTTTCAATCCTTTCAAGTGCCTGCTGAACAAGCGCTTGGGACGTCATTGCGCCTTTGGCCAGCTGGTATTGCAGGTGGGAGATAGTAGGAAGATCAGACATGGCAACAGCGTTTAATTGATTTCAGGTAGCACATGAATGGCATATTCATGGCGCAATGACCGGTTGAGATGCGGGTCATGCAGCTCCATCATGAACTTGGGCGCAGGGCGGATGCCTCCAATAGCGTTGACGGTGCCACATGTCATGGCGTGGCCTGCAGGAATCTGGTCCTGTTGATAGTAGCCCTGTATGAGCTCACGCGGCGAGCGCAACGAAGCCAGGGTGCCTTCCTGGTACAAGACCTTGTCACCATTTTCAGTGATCCAGGAGCGCAGAACAAGGTCATCCCAGTGCCCGGCTACATCGGCAAGCCGCCAGGCATCCAGCGCAACCGGCTTGGGGCATATTTGCTTGGACAGCGCGACACTGTGCGCCTCCAGCTTCCGGTCAGTGTGATCAGAAGAAAGACTGACTAGCTGTTCATTATTGTGAGTGAAGACCAAAACCTCGGCTTCGCCGGATGTATGTTCCCCAACCACCTGTATGGCTGGCGACTGAATAAACTGGTTCACACCAATGCGGTAGTACAGAGGTACAGAACTTGGCCGGGGTACGCCAAGCGCTTCAAGTTCAACAATGTGCGCTTCTACGGCTTCTGCATCGCGACCCGCCCAGCCGGCTACCAGGCCTTGCTCAAGGTCTAGCGTAATGGCTTGTGAGGGTTGTGCGGCAGTAGCCGGTTGCAGGGTGAAAGTAAGTTGCATGAATGCGTGTCCTAGTTAAAAAACGTGGGCAGCCACAGCGCCAATGAGGGGTACAGGGCAAGCAAGCCAACCATGACCAGCAACATGATCACAAAGGGCAAACTGCCGATCATGACAGCATTCATGCTGCCACTGGTACGCAAGCTTTGCACAACAAACAAATTCAGTCCCACGGGCGGCGTAATCAGGGCAGCCTCAATAAGAATAATAATGACAATACCCAGCCAGACGGGATCAAAGCCCATGGCAATCATGACGGGCGCGATGATAGGAATGGTCGTGATCATCATGGACAGGGTTTCCATGAAGCAGCCTAGCACCAGATAAAACACAACCAGAATCAGCAGCATCATGGCCGGTGAAACCCCCAGATTGGTCATGCTGCTGGTAAGTGCGTCAGTCAGGCCAACGGCCGACATGATGAAGTTAAGAAAGGCAGCCCCAATCACAATGAGCATGATCATGGCCGTGGTTTTCATGGTGCCTTCAAAGACTTCTTTGAGCATGGTAAATGTTAGGCGCCGGGTAAATGCTGCCAGAACCAGTGCACCTGCCACGCCC
>DAHVSI010000233.1 GCA_027324645.1 Castellaniella sp.
ATCAAGATAATAGGCATTGTCGGAGTGAAAAATCTGACGATCCGCCACCGCCCCGGACAGGTCTGCCGAGTATCCGCAACCCAACTGATGCTCGAAACGCAGTGCTGTGATCTGCCCATCCTGGGTATAAGCGACGTCATACCATGTCCGGAAATCGTGGCGCTTGCCGGTGATCAGAATATCGTCAACCCGATCGGCACGCAGTTTGACCGGCTTGCCCGTATGCCGGGCCAATAAAGCGGCAATGCATGCAAATGGCCAGGACTGTGTCTCTTTACCGCCAAACCCCCCGCCCATGCGCCGGCAGGTCACGTGAACAGTATGTGCAGCTTGTCCCAGCACAGCCGCCACCAGCGTCTGCATTTCTGTAGGATGCTGGGTGGAGCACAAGACGTGCATCTCGCGATCTTCGCCGGGAAAGGCGCAGGCAATCTGGCCCTCCAGATAAAATTGCTCCTGGCCGCCGCAATACAGTTCCCCCTCGTGACGAAGCGGACTCTGCTCAAGCAACTGGTCGACCTCGCCTCTGGAGAGCCGGGCCTCGGGCAACACCGCCAGTTCGCGCGCCACACCCTGTGCCAGGGTCAGTGCCGGGTTACCCGGCTCGTACACTACCTGTGCCTGGCGCACAGCACTGCGGGCCCGCTCAACACTGTCCGCCACCACGGCGAACAGCGGTTGACCCACATAATCTGTACGCTGATCTGCAAAAAGGGGCTCATCGTCAATGACGGGGCCAATGCGACGTTTGCCAGGCACATCGTCAAGCGTCATGACCGCCACCACCCCCGGCGCGGTGCGCACATCAGACAGGTCCAGAGTCACAATACGGGCATCAGCCTGTTCGGCCAGACCAACCGCGCCGTACAGCATTCCCTGCGGTTCGGTCACATCGTCGGTGTATAAGGCTGAGCCGTCCACATGCTGTACCGCGCTTTCATGGGTGATATCGCGGCCCGCAACGCCCCGTGCATCAATGGCTGACATCGTACTCTCCGTAAACGCGCGTGGGCGTGGAGCCCTGTGTTTGCAGATAAAACCGGTACAGCAGGTTTTGTGCCGCTGTCATCTGATAACGGCTGCTGGCACGCATATCGGACAATGGCTCGTAATCTTGTAGCATGGCCTGCATGGCGTTGCGTATTGTGGGCTCAAGCCAGGGCTCGCCAAGCAAGGCGGCTTCTGTATGAATGGCACGCCTGGTTGTTGCGGCCATGCCTCCATGTGCAATACGAATGGACCGCACAATGCCATGAGGATCAAGTTCAAGCGCGTAGGCGCTGCATACTGCAGAAATATCCTGATCGATCCGTTTAGACAGCTTGTAGGAGGCAACATAACTATTGTCTGGGCGGACAGGCACTTCCAGCGCCTCGATCCATTCGCCAGGCTGACGGGCCTGCTTGCCGTACGACACATAAAGTTTTTCGAGCGGAAGACGCCGCACCTGCGCGCCGTTTCTTATGACCACTTGCGCCCCCAGCACAATCAAGGCGGGCGCCGCATCCCCAATGGGAGAACCGTTGGCCAGATTGCCCACCAGCGTGCCAGAGCTACGGATAGGCACCGATGCAAACCGTTTCCATAGCTCCTGCAACTCGGGATAAGCTTCGACCAGGACGGGCCAGGCATCTTCGAGCAATACGCCGGCGCCAACCCGGATGGCTTGGTCCTGCTGCATGGTTTGGAGATCGGCCACGTCCCCCAGATAAACGATGTTGTCGAGCTGGCGCTGCTGCCGGGTGACCCATAATCCCACATCGGTGCCGCCCGCCAAAACGGTACTATCCGGCCATGCAGTCAGATACTCGGCCAGTTGCCCGGCTGTACGCGGTGCGTACCAGGACTGATTCTGCGCAGACACTGGGTCAGAACCTGTGAACCTGACTGGCGTTGAACAGTCTTCCTGCAAGGCATATAGCCAGGCCTGAACCTGCGCGTGATCGGGTGCCGCAGAGGTATGTGCCTTGATTTGCCGACCTGCATCGATAATGGGCCGGTAACCCGTGCAACGGCACAGATTGCCCGATAGCTGGTCGACAACCTGGTCACGCGAAGGCTGGCGCACACCCTGGGCATACATGGCAAACAACGACATGACAAAACCGGGCGTGCAAAATCCACATTGCGATGCATGGTGTTCAACCATGGCCTGCTGGACCGGATGCTGCTGCCCGTTGGCTGATAGTCCTTCAACAGTCCAGACAACCTTGCCATCAAGCGTCGGAAGGAAACGGATGCAGGCATTTATGGGCCGGTACCGGATCCGTCCTGCTGTATCAAGGTCGGCCTGCGTGACGGTACAGGCACCGCAATCCCCTTCTGCACAGCCTTCTTTGGTGCCGGTCAGGCCGCGGGTGTCACGCAAAAACTGCAACACCGTCTGCGTCGGGTTGTCTGGCACAAGCTGGACGCGTTTGCCATTAAGATAGAAGACAATGCTGCGGCGCTGCTCCATTGGCGTTCCTTTAGGTGACTGAGCAGTAGTGGTCACGCCAGCGTACCCAGAATACGAACCCGGCTGATGCCGCCATCGGGAAACATATTGACACGCACATGTGTCACAGGGTCTGGCCGGGTCAGGGCCTCATGCTCGAAGACATGCTCGTGATGGCCTTTCATGGGGCTTCGCGGCAATAACTCGGGCCAGAACATGGCTGAGGTAGTAATGAGCTGGTCAGTCATGTCCTGGCATTGCGCAGCCTGCACGGATACGCTTTCGGGGTAATTACCCTTGAAATGAGCCGTATCAATCTGGACTTGGCGCACATGGACGGCGTGGCCAAGCTCAATGATGCACCAGTCATGGCCGGGCTCACGCCGGCGGCGCGTTTCCCAGCCATCGCCCATGTTAGCGCCACGCCCGGGCATGAGTAATCGGTGTGGCGTACCAAAATGGGCGTTATTGAAACTGACGATGCGCCCACCGGCATGCAATGCGGACACTTCGTGCAACCCGGACGGATCTTGCGCCGTCCAGTCTAGCCAGGGTTGCCCAAACACCTTGAATCGTGCCACCCCTCCGTCAGGATACATATTGAGGCGCACGTGCGTCCAGACGCGATCATCCTGCAACGCCAGAAAATGATGCGCGTCACCTCCGACAGGCGTGACCGGCAAAACCTGCACCCACGCTGTATGCGCATCAGGATCCTGCGACACATGACAGGCATCTATCGACACCGCCTGCGGATAGTTTCCCGTAAAGTGCGTCGTATCAATATCAAAACCACGCACCATGCCTGGGCAAGCCAGCCGGATGACAGCGGAATCGTGTCCGTCCCCCCGTCGTCGCCGGGTCTCCCAGCCATCCATCCACTTTCCGTTCTCATCGAATTTTCCGGCAATGAAGACAGGAGGGGTGGCACGCAAGGCACGGCGTACCGGTGCAAAAAACTCGTCTGTGCAAGCAACCACACTGGCGCCATCTTCCTCACTGGCCAGATTGCTATAGCGCAGGGCAAACTCTGGCGGCTCCACAACCGGCGCCTGAACCACCGTGCCGGCCGGCAGGTTTTTATTGCTCATTGGTGTGCCTCCTGTGTATGAAACGGGTGCGTTCTGACCCAGTGCTGTGCAATATCGCAGCGACGTGCCACCCAGACGCGATCGTGCTGTTGTATGTGATCAAGAAACCATTGCAGCCCGGCGAACCTTCCGGGCCGCCCAACAAGGCGACAGTGCAACCCCACCGACATCATGCGGGGCGTATGGGCGCCTTCTGCGTAAAGCACATCGAAGGTGTCGCGCAAGTAACCAAAAAACTGCTGTGCCGTATGAAACCCTTGCGCGGTGGCAAAACGCATATCGTTGGCATCGAGCGTATAGGGCACAACAAGGTGCGGTTGCCTGGTTCCGTCGCTGCACGTAACCGTTGTCCAAAGCGGCAGGTCGTCACCGTAGTAGTCGGAATCGTATAAATACCCACCCTGCTCCACCACGATACGACGTGTATTCGGGCTGTCGCGGCCCGTATACCAGCCATACGGATGTTGCCCCGTCAGGTCTGTCACGATGTCGGTGCAACGCCGGCAGTGCTCACGCTCAATTTCTTCGGAAATATGCTGATAATGGATCCAGCGGTAACCGTGGCATGCCACCTCGTGGCCCAGATCCACAAACGCTTGTGCCACATCGGGGTGGCGTTCGAGTGCCATGCCGACAGCAAAGACAGTCAGTGGCAAACCGCGACGTTCGAATTCGCGCAATATCCGCCACACACCAACGCGAGAGCCGTACTCATAGGCCGACTCAATTGACAGATGTCTGTCGGCATAGCTCTCGGCGCCAATAATTTCGGACAAAAATTGTTCGGAACCTGCATCCCCATGCAAGACACAGTTTTCGCCCCCTTCTTCATAGTTGAGGACAAATTGAACGGCCACTCTGGCTTGTCCCGGCCAGTTGGCCTGAGGTGGCGTGCGCCCATAACCAACCAGATCACGCGGGTATGACTGCGTGGACGCAGCGCCATTACTGCGGGATGTGCCACCCGTACCTGCGCCGGAATCAGCCATGCCTGCCTCCTTTTGGATCTTATGGTCTTTTCTTGACAATTATTGGTGAGCCCCAGAAAATCGTCAACATAAGGATATCGATAACAGACAATAATCCGGAGGCAGGGATGGCAAAGCTTTCAACGCATGTGCTTGATACACGACGTGGCCAGCCGGCCAGTGGATTGCGTATCGATCTTTATCGCATCCACCGTGATGACCGGGAACTTGTTTTGTCAGTCCATACCAATCAGGATGGGCGCACGGACGAGCCGCTGCTGCAGGGGGAGGCTCTCCGTGCCGGGACGTACGAGCTGGTGTTCCATGCTGGCGACTATTTTGCGACCCAGGAACTGAATTTGCCCCAGCCACCTTTTGTGGACCGGGTCAGTGTGCACTTTGGCGTTGCCAACCCAGAAGAAAATTACCACGTGCCGCTGCTGGTCACACCCTGGTCGTGGTCAACCTACCGCGGCAGCTAAATCGTGTCTGCATACCTGTCTGAGTTCTCCAGCCTGTTGTTGCGCTGGCTGCACGTTGTGGCTGCCATTGCCTGGATTGGCGAATCCATCTATTTTGTCATGCTGGACAACAGTCTGCGTCCACCACAAAGGCAACAGGAGGCCGACCAGGGTGTGCACGGTGAAATGTTTGCCGTCCATGGCGGCGGCTTCTATCACAATAGAAAATTTCTGACGCGGGCGCCGCAGATTGGCCCCGAGCTGCACTGGTCGTTCTGGAAAGCGTACACCACCTGGCTGTCGGGCTTTGCATTATTTGCAGTCATTTATCTGGCCAGTCCACAGCTGTATCTGATCAATGCCCAAAGCCCCTGGGAGTGGGCCAGATCCCTGTCGGGCATGCAGGCTGGTACGTTGGCCGTTGGCTATCTGATTGTAGGCTGGTTAGCGTACGACCAGCTATGCCGGCGCATTAGCCCCAACATGCAACGGGACGGTATTCTGAGCCTGGCTGTGGCCGTACTCATGATTGTCATAGCATGGTCAACAAGCCAGATTTTTCCAGGCCGTGCCGCCTTTCTGATTACGGCTGCCGTCATGGCCACCGCCATGTCAGCCAATGTGTTTTTCTGGATCATTCCTGGTCAGCGACGCATGGTACGCGCCCTGACATCCGGCACACAGCCGGACCCGCTTGATGGCAGTCGCGGTAAGCAGCGCTCTGTCCACAACACCTACTTTACGCTACCGGTTGTTTTGCTGATGCTGAGTAACCATTACGCGTTTCTGTACAGGGCGCCATACAACTGGCTTGTCATGAGCCTGTTCATCCTGTCGGGCGCCCTGATCCGCCAGTACTTTGTCCAGCGGCACAGCAAGACACAACACTGGGGTTATATCGTCTTTGGCGTCGCACTGATCGTCGTGGCGGCCTGGTTTGCCCGTCCTGGTCAGGACCAAGCGTCAACCACAGCCACAGACACAGCTAGCGCCAGTCAGGAAACAGCCGACCTGGCACAGGTAAAAGCCGTCATTGGACAGCGCTGCATACAGTGTCATGCAGCCAGACCCTCCATGGACGGGTTCAGCTCTCCGCCAGCAGGCATTGAGCTGGAGACATCAGGACAGTTAACGCAGCAGGCCGACACAATCAAACGTGTAGTTGCCGACAACACCATGCCATTAGGCAACGTCACCGGCATGACCGCGTCGGAACGGGACATCATAGCTGCATGGCAACCGTGACGCTGTATATTGATCGCCGGGCCTTATAAGCATACATAGCCGCGTACGGTGCCGAGACTATGGTCTTCAGGCGCCCCTTCAGCAACTTGAATCGCAACGCTGCCCTCGGGACATGAGCACGCTCCGGTCACCGGATTGGCAGAAGACCGACCGTCCGGAGTGAGGCATCCGGTTGTGGAATTGTATGAATAGGCACCGTTGGAGCGGCCAAACGCTTGCCAGATGCCACCGGCACAGGTAAGCAAACCCGATATGCTGTCCCGGGCCACATCCCCTTCCTGACCACAGGCCGTCCCCATCACGCGCGAGGTATCAAAACGCAGTACACCACCCGTACGGACATCGCCGGCGGTCTGGACATCTTCCTGTACGGTCAGCCCACCCTGGAAGTCCGGGTCACGCGGATCTTTGACACGAAGAAAATCGCTGGCATTGAGCTGGTCGCGCGTTACGGCCAGCGCAACAGTTCCTGGTGACAACTGCCAGTCAGGCAAAACGGGGTTGTCAAATGAGAAAGCCGGGCCTTCCAGCCGTCCCGACCTGTCGGGATGCACCATGCCACCCTGCCCTCCTGTTGCCATCATCCACTGAGCCAGCTTTTGTTCGTCGACACTGCCATCCTGGTCTGACAATGGCTTTTGGCTGGCTATGATAGCGTCAATCTGGCACTCCGGACCTGGACAAGTTCCATCTCGCAACACCTGAATCATGACGCCCTGGACCTGCAGCGCACGTTCGGGAAAGCCCGGTTGCAACAACCCACCAGACTTGAGTTCGGCGAGGGTGGGTGCAGCCCAGTCAGCGTACCCTTTGCCGGCAAGTTCAGAACGTGCCTGTGCAAGCCGGATCGCCTGCCCGTGCCGCTGCAGATAATGCCTGGTTGCCTGCTCGATGGATTGCATCCAGCGGGCGGCGCTGACCACAGCTGTGCGATTGATACGCTGAACCAGCGCCTGGGAAGCCCACACGGTCAGCAACGTAGCCAGCAATGCGCCCAGCGCAAACTCGACAAGTAAGAAACCCCGTTGTCCAGCCATGTTGCACCTAGCTTGTTGTCAGCACGAAGGTGTTGATGTTGCCCTTGGCACAATGGCTTTTTGCCTGGAGCGCGTTGTATTCGATCACATCACTTTTGACGACAGTGGAGCTGCCGCCTTCCGCTCCGATCGTGATGGTGTCAACGATACGCTGCCTGACTGAAGCCAGGGCTGGGCAGGCCGCCTGGCTCACCTTGTCCAGCGTCATGCTAAAGCTGGCGCCGGAATCATGTGCGGATACTGTGACGGTACCCGAGCCCCCCAAGCCATGCTGAACCGTGGAAGAAGACCCTGTGTCACGCACTGACAACACGGTGGAGTCCTTGACCATGGAGGCCAGACTGTCGGTATGGATATTGCTGTAGGGCGCAGACGATCCGGGTTGGGCATTGACCTGGGTTTGCAATACAAACCTGGCCAGCTCTTCACCCACCCTAGGCACCTTGTTTTCAACCACATAGGCTCCGACTGCTGGAATGGCAATGATGGCAAGCAGCAATATGATGGCTGTGACAATGGACACTTCGATCAGAGAAAAACCGGACTGGCGTTGCATACTATGTTTTTTGTCCGTCCCAGCACCGGTGATACGCCTGAGTGACGCAACCGCCCCACCCTGTTGCCGTGCAATATGAAATGTTGTCATGGGTATCTCCTTTTAAAACCCTGAAAACTGCCAGCTCAGTACCTGGCGCAATTCGTCTATGACGGCGTAATGCCACAAGGTGAGCAATAATGCGTACGCCACGCCGGTTATAAGCACCAGCCACCGAAATACCGCCGCGCGGCGTGCCATGTCCCCAACGATATGGCGCTGCAACCGCTGGGTGACCAGCGCCAGTGCATCGCGTAATCCACGGGCGACAAACATGTCAGAAAAGAACCAATACAAATGCCGGTCCAGCAGCCGTGTATCGAAAATGTCGGCGCCGGTTTTACCCTGATGTACATGCGCCAGCATGGTATCGATGTGTTCGCCTAACCAGGGTGAAGCACCCGTGCGCTGATACATGAATGCTGCGCTTAGCCGGGTGGCGCTTTGATCCTGCTCGCCCAGAATGATTTGCAGAAAGGAGAGAAACCGTAGAGCCGTGACACACCGGTAGCTATCCCACCAAAGAAAATGGTCAAGATAACGGCGTAGCTGTCCGGTCAAGTTAGGTAACGACCAGACCAGTGCAACGACCACCACCATGACCACAAAGGGCACAATGGCTTGCCATGTCGCCATGAATTCTGCGAGCCCAAACAG
>DAHVSI010000239.1 GCA_027324645.1 Castellaniella sp.
ACATGCGCCAGCATGGTATCGATGTGTTCGCCTAACCAGGGTGAAGCACCCGTGCGCTGATACATGAATGCCGCGCTTAACCGGGTTGCGCTTTGATCCTGCTCGCCCAGAATGATTTGCAGAAAAGAGAGAAACTGTAGAGCCGTCACACACCGGTAGCTATCCCACCATAGAAAATGGTCAAGATGGCGGCGTAGCCGTCCGGTCAAGTTGGGTAACGACCAGACCAGCGCAACGATCACCACCATGAATACGAAGGGCACGACGGCTTGCCATGTCGCCATGAATTCTGCAAGCCCAAACAGCCGCTGCGTTAGCGGACCATAATGCTCCGGGTCGACCTGGGAAAACGTTTGCCGCAGCCGCGGTACGGTAAAACGGGGCACGAAGGCAGACAATCCAAGCATCAGCAACAAAGAGACCATGGCAGGCCATAGGGTTGCCAACACCAGCCTTGACGCCTCATGGAGCAAGTGCCGTACATGGGCGAGCTGTGCAATAGTTTTGACAACCGCCTCATTACCCGCACGCTGGGCGGCCCGAATCAGGGCCAGTTCGCCATGAGGAATATGGTCCGCCCAGGTGGCATACAGATCACCCCCACTGCGCTGATACCCATGCAACCAGCGTTGAGACAAGCGACCGCGCAAGCTGCGAGGGCCATATCGCGTTGCGTCCTTGAAGAAAATATCGCGCAACGTAATGGCCCCTTGCGTGCCGTCCAGAACCGCAGCCAGATAGTCGTAATAGTCTGCCCGCCGTGAT
Organism: Castellaniella sp.; assembly: GCA_027324645.1. Taxonomy (GTDB): domain Bacteria; phylum Pseudomonadota; class Gammaproteobacteria; order Burkholderiales; family Burkholderiaceae_B; genus JAJYRX01. The sequence continues at coordinate 766 of DAHVSI010000239.1, forward strand.
GCGAACATAAGCTGTTCAGCACGCCTGACCGCCGACTGGTACCAGTGTTTTGCGCGGCTTGTCATAGCTGCCCGGAGACACTGGATGCAGGGATTAAGTTTGTACCAGCCGCTTGCCGCATGGACCGTTGCTGATGCATTCTGGTTTCAAACGAATGAAAATGACGCTCGATATCTCTGGGATCAATCTGCGCAGCCAGGGCTTTGCGCACCCCGTTGTCCATGGCACTGTGCCAGGCATCGTTATGCTGCAGTCCGGTGTCGTCCAGACGTTGCGCCTGCTGCGCAAGCCAGGTGCCAACCGACTTGTTTTGGACACCGTGCAGAAACCCCGGCTGCAGGGCGGGTTCGATGATTTCAGCCACAACGGTCCGACCGGCATAACCTTTAAGCGCCTGAATACCCCCCGCGCCGCAGCTGGCGCAGCCCTGCGGATTGCGAACACGCATGGGGGTTGTATCGACCTGATAAATTTGCTGGATGCCCTCAAGCCAGTGTGCCCATTGTGCGCCCGTCCAGGGCCGACCATCGAGTGTGGCACCGCCCTTGAGCAAGGAACTGGCAGGAAGGCTGCACTGACTGCACAGCCGGCTTACCAGCGTTTGGAAAATAATGAGCCTGAGCATGCCCGGTGCCTGCACAAAGTGCTGCGACACCCCAATGAAGTCAGACGCCAGACGATCGGGCACCAGCGCTGCTGCGCCGGCATGCACGGTGGTATATACATTGACGCCTGAACTGGTTAAGTCCATGAATGCCTGACCAGTTTCGTGATCGCGAACCTCGCCGAGCAAGACGTCAGTCATGGCAGAGCGTTTTAGGGTGCGCAGCTTGGCGGCATAGGCTTGTGGCTGCGCCTCGTGCAGCGTCCTGACCACCGTATTTTGAATGGCATTGGGAATGCTGTATTCGACGGGGTCTTCAATCGTGATGACTTTCCTGTCCGCCGGCAGTGACGCCATCAGTGTGGCCAGCGACGTAGACTTGCCCGACCCTACGGTGCCGGCAAAAACAATGGCACCACCTTCAGCCACCATGGCGCGACTGATCGTGGCGACCTGATCAGGCAGGTAACCCAATGAAGACAAGTCATTGCCCGTGACGTTCACGCCACGCACCAGGATTCTGAGACACACGCTCGGCCCCGTGTCGGCGGCAAGCGATGCCCAACGGATCACCACATCGCACCCGTCTACCTGTCTTAACAGGCTTCCCTGTTGCTCGGTGCGCGGATCGAACAAAGCGCCATTGCCACCCCGCACATCCATCCACACGACAGACAGCATGTCGGCCAGCATCACTGTGGACATGTGCCGAAAACGCTCGGGCGCCACGTAGCGGCCCCGTATCGTGTAGCGAATCTCGGACTCCTGCCGATCTGTGTGAATATTGATGTGAAGGTCGCTGGCATGATGCTGCACACCCCACTCGATCAGGTCTTGAAACGCATCAGTCAGTGCCGTGCGGGACTGGCGCGATACAACCGTTGGGCCAGACAGCTGATCAGCACTGCCGGTTGGCTCCGCCACGGATAATAGCAACGGCGCGTCCAATACATATCGCGCAGGGCATGCCAATTCATAGCCTTTTTCAACAACGCGACGCAACAGTTCGTCGGCCTGATCCCCGCTCACGTGCTCTGCCAAGGCAAAAAGCGCAACCGTGTGGTCAGACAGTAAAACCAGACATAACCGGGCCAGTAACATCTCGGCGTCGAACTCATCGCTGATTGCGCGCAACACCCCAGGATCCAGTCTGGCCAGCGACGCACGGTCGTGAATGACCTCTGTTTGGGTGACATGAAAATGTTCGGGCAACTGATAGGCCGGTCGACCCACTGAGGACAATGATTTCCTGAACAGGCGCTTTTTCTTTTTCATTGATCGAATACCCCGTTTGTAGGCAGACAGAGGGTGTGCTGCTTGTTGTCACGACTGAGTGTGAGACAGCCTGCCGACATGGTGTCGAGCACAAACGCGTGTTTTTTGTTGACTATCCCGATTGGCCACGACTGGCCGCGACGATAATGAAACACTTGGCCGTTGCTTCGGACCTCTGCGCGTAATCGATCACCCACACCGTAAATGGCCTCAAGTCGTGGACTGTTCTTGGCCGTCATGGGCCTGGCGTGTACGTCAGTAGGCACGTCGCTGTTATGCATACCGGCGGTGCTGGCACGGCGAGCTTGCCGAAGCGCCTGATCCATTTCCAGGCGCATGAGTTCATGCACAGTTTGCCCATCGTGAGCCAGCTGATGCGTTATTTGCGTCATTGAGCCAACCGCCCACGCACCGGGCGTCCAGCACAGCAGCGGTATGAATAACGTACCCACTGCCCACGCACACAGATTATTACTCGTCCTTTTCATAAAGAGCCCCCTGAAAGTTGACTGTTAACGCACTACTTGCAAGAGCCGGTTTGACCTGGTGATTGACCGCTATGCTGACCTTCTCCCAGCCAATGTGCGCCACATGTGGCAATATCAGACTGGCAGATCGCAGCGGCGCACGGATATCAACAGAACGAAGACGATAGGTGGACACAGCACCCAGGCGCGGCACAGGTTGACCGCTGCTGTCGACCGGCGCAGTCACTGCTACCGGTGTTGCAGAAGAAATCCGGATGTGTGGCAAAGCGGGCCTGACTTGCTGCAACTGACTAAAAAGCTGACGCTCATTATGGTCGCTGGTGTTGATATGGACGCGATCCAACGCACTGCCCAGTGTGGCTGCTGACCAGTGCGCCTGAGCCCGTTCGAGCGGCGTAAATTCCACCTTCCAGCGTTCAGGCGCCGCAGCAAGAAAACGGTCGTTATCGGTCGTTGGATCCTGCCGGTCGTACTCCGCGTGGCATTGCCATGCAGCACGGTTCGCCAAACAGTGTGCGTGTGACAAAGCCCAGCCATCCAGCATGACGGGCAGTGCGTATAACCCTCGCAGCAGGCTGGCAGTGCCCGCCACGCCGTGCAGCCAGTGCTCAGCCGCGGCAAGCCTGGTTGCGTCTTTCCAGGCTTGCTCAATTTGGCTAGTGGACAACAACCCAGGGGCATCGGGCTGATCCGCCGTCCACATGGGCATGCCACGCCAAAACACACCTGCGGCAAGCAGCAGGCCAAGACTGGATAGAGCCCAAACCCAAATGGACCGTTTCCAGCGCCGCACACAGGCAACCAGACGCCCATGCAGCCCGGATTCACCACTGATCAACTGCTCAAAGGCGGGGATCTGATCCGCGTCTATCTGGATCAGGGCCGGATAGCGAAGCTGCAGGTCTCTGAGCACCTGCTGAGCTTCAGTCATGGAAGAAAAGAGCCGGTCACTGCGTGTCAGGACAACACCGTCCTGCACTGCCAGCAACCACCACAGTGTCTGCCCCAGCTGACGAATGATGGCGGTCGTGGCGACGCGGCGCTCGACGACCTGGTGGGCATGTTCGTC
>DAHVSI010000131.1 GCA_027324645.1 Castellaniella sp.
TTGGGGGTATCGTAGCGGATGGTGTTATCCATGCGGTTGGTATTGATGGCACGGAATGCTTCGCCACCGTTAGCCAGCCCGAAGCCACCACCGAAGGGGTCAACCATGCCCAGCATGTAGTCAGTACCAACGTTGTGCTGGCGACCAAAACGCAGGCTGCCCCAATTATCACCAGCCAAACCTACCCAAGCTTGACGACCAAACAGTCGCCCACCTTGCATAGAGCCCCCGTGAGTCACATTAAACCCACTTTCAAGCATAAACTCGGCACGCAGACCATTACCCAGGTCCTCGGTACCTTTCAGGCCCCAGCGGCTTCCAGCCTGACCGGTGTTGTGGCCATCATAAATGCCGGTACGCGTAGCTTTGGTGCGCGTAAAATCACCGTTGGAATCGACACCATCAATGATACCTTTGTCACGCTCGTAGGAAATACCGGTATCGATAATACCGTAGAGCGTCACCGAGGTTTCGGCTTGAGCGACGCCGGCGAAGCCGACTGCCAGTGCAGCAGCAAGAAGAGTCTTTTTCATATCAAAAATTCTCCGATAGTTTTTTGAGTAACAAGAGCAGCTACTGCCAAAACTGTGCTGCTGCCCTTTTCAACTCCGCGAAGGGAAGTTGTTGCTATTGCATCAAAATTTGGCCGGGGTGACCATGTTTTCTAGTGAAAAGCCTTGGTTTTGTTGACACTCTGTTGCCATTAAGCCACAAACCTGTTGTTTTTGAGGTAAACCGACGGTTTTTACTGCCCGCAACCCACCCTAAAAACTGAACCGACAATATTCAACCGAAACTTAAGGTTTTTTTGCCAACATACTGTTTTAGCGGCATTTTATTGGCGCAATTGTAACAACGCAGATTGAGCATAATTTGTAGTGATTTAATTTAACTGCGCATAAAAAAATCGCCGCAGCCCAAACAGACTGCGGCGATTTTTATTATGTGGTGCCGACGGCGAGAATCGAACTCGCATGGCTCTCGCCACTACCCCCTCAAGATAGCGTGTCTACCAATTCCACCACGTCGGCAAAGAATGGGATTCTAGCATGAAGTTAATCGTCTGCGCTGGTGCTGGCCGCACCCTGTTCTGAGGCGTCGTCACCCGCGCCGGCAGACGGGACCTCAAGGCCGGTATCACCGCCCTGATCATCCTTCAGGCCGGGCACTTCCACTTCGTTATCAGCCTGATCGTCACTACCATCCACATCGGGTACGGCGCTGGAGGCGTCGTCGTCAGATTCGGCTCCGCCTACACTGGGGACTTCCCCGCCCGGAACTTCGCTACCAGACTGTTGGCTGGATTGGGACTCTTCATTCTGGAAGCCTTCCATGACCCCGCTGTCCAGCATAGAGCCGGTGGGATGGTGGTTGACCCAGGCCAGGCCAATGGTGGCACCAAAAAACAAAATAGCCGCCCACTTGGTGGTACGTGACAGGAAGTTAGCCGCCCCGGCCGCACCAAACATGCTGCCTGCGGAACCACCACCAAATGAGGAGCCCATGTCGGCGCCCTTGCCTTGTTGCAGCAGCACCAGCACGATGACGCTAAGTGATGAAACCACCTGTATGCCCATCAGGATGGATGCGAACATTTCCATTACGTACTCCGGGCCTATGCGGCCGCTATAGCTAAAAATTCAGAAGCCTGCAGTGACGCGCCACCCACCAGCGCACCATCAATATCAGGCATGGCAAATAAACTGGCAGCGTTGCCGGCATTGACACTGCCGCCATATAGAATGCGCACCTGGCCGGCACCAACACTGTCCAGACTGGCGCGTATGGCAGCATGCACGTCCTGCGCCTGTTGCGGCGTGGCCGTTTTGCCGGTGCCAATGGCCCAGACGGGTTCGTAGGCCACCACCAACTGGTTAACGGCGTCTGCACCTAGCGCCAGTACCGGCGCCAACTGCCTGGCTACCACCCCTAATGTATGGCCGGCAGACTGTTCTGCAAGGGTTTCGCCCACACATACGACGGGCGTTAGCCCAGCATTGAGCGCTGCCTGTGCCTTGTTGGCCACCTGCTGGTCGGTTTCGGCATGATGCTGACGGCGCTCGGAATGGCCAACCAATACCCACTGGCAACCCATGTCTGCCAGCATGGCGGCTGATACATCGCCTGTATAGGCACCCTGATCGTGCTGGCTGACGTCTTGCGCCCCAAAGCCAAAGGCTGTGTTGTGCAAACCATAGGCGGCTTGGGCTAAATAGGGATACGGCACGCATACGGCCAAATCGCATGCGCCGCCAGGGTAGGCGCGCAAGCCATCCAGCAGGCTGGCGTTTTGCGCCAGCGAGCCGTTCATTTTCCAGTTGCCTATAACCAGGCGCTGCTTACGGGCCACTAAACCAGGCATGATATGCATTAAAAAATAGTCAGCCGATTATTGTAGCGCGTTTAAGCAAGGCGGGATAACTGCCCCACCCTGCTTAAAGGTACGGCAACGCTTATGTCTGGCTGGCCTGACGGTACCAGTCCATAATTTCAGCACCTGTCCACATGACGACACCTTCTTTAGACAGTATGTAGTCGTAGAGTTGCTCAAGATACTTGATGCGGTGCGGTACGCCGGTTAGGTAAGGATGAATGGAAATTGCCATCACACGCGGCGAGTCTTGGCCTTCTTGGTAAAGCCGATCAAACTGGTCACGTCCACGCCGGAAAATCTCGTCCGATGGAGCCTGCTGGATGGCTGTCATGACCACATCGTTGATTTCCACTGTATAGGGTACCGAGGTAATGGGACCGGCCCGTGTACGCAGTGTGACAGGCTGGTCATCCAGCACCCAGTCGGCCACGTACTCAATGCCGGCTTCGGCCAGCAGGTCCAGCGTTTCGTCGGTTTCGGTCAGGCCGGGGCTTTCCCAGCCACGCGGTGGCTTGCCCGTAAACGCTTTTATCGCCGCAATCGTATCGGCAATAGCCTGCTTTTGGTCTTCGACTTTATGCATGGGTTTTTGCACGTAGCCGTGGCCCATAAAGTCCCAGTCGGCATCCAGGGCGGCCTGGCAAACCTGGGGGTACATCTCGCAGCATGTACCGTTTAAGGCAAAGCTGGCTTTCAGGCCGCGCGCCTTCAAGACCTCTAAAAAGCGCCATACCCCAACGCGCATGCCATATTCGTGCCAAGCCCAGTTGGGCACATCAGGCAGCAACGGCTGCCCCATAGGCGGTGGCAGCACGGTGCGGGGCATGGCTGCCTCGGGGCGCCAGTTTTCAACGTTAACAATGGTCCACACCGCAACGCGTGCGTCGCCAGGCAGTTTTAATGGCGGGCGCTGCGTAATGGGGGTGTAATCCAGCCGCTGGCGCAGGCTGTGACCGGTTTGTGATGTCGTCATCGTAGTGTCCTCCTGCTATTCGCCAAGTACGCTTAATGCCGTACCGCCCAGTATCATGCGTTTGTCTTCGTCCGTAATACCGTCTACTGAGCGGATCATGTCAACAGGTGTTTCGTCACCCATATCAAACGGCGCATCGGTGGCCAGGAATACGCGATCAGCCCCCACCAAGTCCACCAAAAACCGGATGGCCTTGGGCTCAAACAATAAGGTGTCAATGTAAAAGCGCCGCAGCAAGTCTAGCGGCGAGGTAGCTGTATTGGCACGCGTTTCAGTCCGGGCCTGATGGCCATGCACCAGGCGGCCAATTTGGTATGGTAAAAAACCGCCGCCATGGACCAAACCCACCCGCAAGCCAGGTAACGCGTCCAGGGTACCGCTTAGCATTAAATCCGCTGCCATAAGGGCCGTTTCATAAGGGTTGCCAAACAGGTTGGTGAGGTAATAGTCCTCAAGCCCGGGCTTGGTACCTATATAGTAAGGATGGGTCTGTATATAGACATTCAGTTCCTGTGCTTTTTGCAGAATAGGGCGCAGCCTGTCAGAACTTAGGCGTTCGTTTTCAATGCTGGTGCCAATTTCAATGGCTTTAAACCCATGCTCGCGCACAATGCGCTCTAGCTCGGTCACCGCCGCCTCGGGGTGCTGCATGGGCAAAATCCCCATGCCCCTAAGGCGGTCTGGCTGCTGGGCAACCATTTCTGCTACGCCGTCATTAACGGTTTGTACGACTTCAGTAGCCAGCGCCTGGTCCGCCCAGTAGGTGAAAGTGGGTGGAGCTGGCGACAAGACCGACATATCCAGCCCTTTACGGTCCATAGCCTCAAGTTTGGCGTCCACACTCACAAACTCATCGAACAAGGGGTAAGCGTAACCCTGGTCGTGCACAATGCGGCGCTTGCCATCGGACTGCTCAACCTGCGCCTGAAGCACGCTAGGCCGGGCTTGGACAGCGTCAACAAAACGCTGGGGAATCACATGACTATGAAGATCAATATTCATTAATAAACCTGCTTAGCTATAACGTTTGGGCTGTCCGTCGTCGGCGTACCAGTCAAAGTGCTGGTCCGACAGATTGACAATGATGTTCTGGATCTGGGTGTATTCTTCGTACGCCACGCGGCCGTTTTCACGGCCCATGCCGCTTAGTTTGAAGCCACCCCATGGCGAGGCCGGGTCAATGCGATGGTGGTCGTTGACCCACACAATGCCGGATTGCAACTGGTGCGCGACGCGATGAGCACGGGCCACATCACGCGTCCATACGCTGTTGGCCAGGCCAAACGGCACGTCATTGGCCAGGGCAATGGCTTCTTCTTCGGTATCAAACGGGATAATGCAAACTAGCGGCCCAAAAATTTCTTCCTGGGCAATGCGCATGTTGGCGCGTACGTCTGTAAAGATGGCGGGCTCAATATAGTAGCCATCGGCCAACCCTTGGGCGGTAGGACGCTGGCCACCCCACACAAGGGTGGCGCCATCCTCTTGCTGTCCAATTTGCACGTAGCGTTCTACAAAATCCCGCTGTTTGGCCGAGATCATGGGACCCAGCTGCGTACTGTTGTCCAGGGGGTCGCCCATACGAATCTGTTTGGCACGCTCTACCAGTTTTTGAACCACCGCATCGTGCACTGACCTATGCACCAACAGGCGCGAGCCCTGTACGCATGTCTGGCCGGTTGCAATAAACGAGGCAAATAAGGTGGCTGAGACAATACGGTCGACGTCTGTGTCGTCAAAAGCAATGAGCGAGGCCTTGCCGCCCAGTTCAGCAGAGACCCGAATGAGGTTTTTGCCGCCGGCAGCCGCGACATGACGGCCGGTTTCAGTACCGCCGGTCAGGTCAATTTTGCGGACACGGGCGCTGGTTGTGAGCGCCTGGCCGGCCGTCGCACCAAACCCCGGCACGACGTTGTACACGCCATCAGGGACACCAGCTTCCTTGAACAGGTCCCCAAGCAGCAGGGGTGTTAAGGGTGCAAGCTCGGAGGGCTTGACCACCATGGTGTTGCCTGCCGCCAAAGACGGCGCAAGTTTTTTGGTCAAGATAAGCAGCGGATGGTTCCAGGGCGTAACGTGCCCCACTACGCCCAGCGGCACCCGCCGAGTGTAGTTAAGGTACTGGCCACTAAAAGGCGGAACCGTATCTTCATAGGTACGGGCCACCGCCGCAAAATAGGTGTACCACTCGGGCAGGCGGGCCAATTGTGCCGCCATTTCACGCCTGGGCCGGCCAATCTGGTCAACTTCCAGATCAATCAGGTCAGGCAGCCGCTTGGCAAACAAGTCGGCAAACCTGTGCAGCACATTGGCCCGCTCGGCTGGTGCCATGCCCGACCACACTGGAAATGCCTGTTCGGCTGCATCAATAGCCCGTTCAATGTCTTCGGCATCCCCTTGTGCCACCTGGGCAATGGGTTCGCCATTTTTTGGATTTTCGACGGTAAAGGTGTTGCCAGACAGGGCTGCGTGCTGCGCTCCATCAATGAACACGCCCCAAAAACGTTCCATGTTGTGTCTCCGTTACAGTACAAAAAGTGGCCCTGACGAGCCACAACGGGGGTGAGGGTGTTAGCTGACCACCAGGTATTGCATCAGGGGCTCTTTGTCTTCCCTGATCTGGGCGGCTGTTGCGCTGTAGACGATTTCGCCTGTCTCCATGACGTAGGCCCGGTCACACACGCTTAGTGCGCTGTATAAATTTTGTTCGACCAGAAAGATGCCCAAGCCCACTTCCTTCAGTTGGCCAATAATTTCTTCAAGGCGCTGCACCATGACAGGTGCCAGCCCTTCTGAGGGTTCGTCCATCAGAATGAGTTCTGGGTCAATCATTAGGGCCCGGGCCACAGCCAGCATCTGGCGCTCGCCACCCGATAGCTGATGCCCACTATGCTGTCGCCGTTCGGCCAGCCGCGGAAACATGTCAAAAATGCCCTCGACCGTCCACCCATCTTTACGATGTGCGGGCTTGAGCATGGTGAGATGCTCGGTGACCGACAAGGAAGGAAACAGCCGCCTTCCCTGGGGCACGAGCGCCAGCTTTTTGCGCGCTACATCGTGCGGCCTAAGCCCCAGAATTTCGTCGCCCTTCCATTTGACTGATCCCTGGCGCACCTGGGGCTGAGCCAGGCACATGATGGACCGGATAAGCGTGGTTTTGCCCATGCCGTTGCGACCCAGCAAGGCCACGACCTCCCCTTTACTGACTTCCAGCGATACGCCGTTTAGCACGTGGGCTTCGCCGTAATAGCTGTGTACATCTCTGACTTCTAGCTTATTCACGTGCTTTCCCCAAGTAAACGTCTCTGACATGCTCGTTGGCGCTGATTTCTTCAGGCGTACCCGCGGCCAGCAGCTCGCCATTGTTCAGACAAGTCACGTAATCGACGAGCTTGAGCACCAGTTCCATGTCGTGTTCGATCAGCACAATGGTCAGATCGCGGGGCAGCGAGCTGATAATGTCTGACACGATGACCCGCTCGGCGGGCGACAGGCCCGCCGCCGGTTCGTCGAGCAGCAACATGCGCGGCTGCGTCACCAGTGCCATGGCCATTTCCAGCTGCCGCTGTTCGCCGTACGAAAGCTCCTGCACCGCCACGTCACCGCGAGCCAGTAGGCGTGACATGGTTAGCGCCGACTCAATTTGCTCCTGTTCGGCTTCGCTGACTTTGAGCCCGCCAAACATGACGTACTTGCGTGGGTGATTCCCCAGCAAAGCCAACACCATGTTTTCGCGTACCGTCAGGCTGGGAAACAAGTTGGTGATTTGAAACGTCCGGCTCATGCCCAGCCGGGCACGCTTGTGCACCGGCGTGCGAGACATGTCGCGGCCTTCAAACACCACCTTGCCCGACGTGGGCGGGAACAGGCCGGTGACGGCATTGAACAGCGTGGTTTTACCAGCCCCGTTGGGGCCAATAATGGCACGCCGTTCACCATTGGCGATGTTCATGGATACGTTGTTGACGGCCTTTAGCGCACCAAAGGCCACCACCACGTTTTCAAGGATAAGTGCAGAATCTGACACGTTGTGCTGCTCGTAAAATCAAATGCCCTGGAAATCACGTGAAAACACGGGGTTTTCCAAGTATTCGTCGGGGTCGTAATCCCAGAATTGCGACACTTCGGGGTAGGTCTCAACGGGGACGTTCCAGTATTTGCCGTCGTCGTTTTTCTTGACTTCACGAATGTAGATGTCGTAGACCGGGTTGCCGTATTCATCAAACTTGACGGGGCGGCCCAACGGCGAATTGTTTAGTTCACTTTCCAGCACCGCATCAATGAATTTGTCGCGGTCATCAATGTTGCCTTCCAGTGATTCAATGACCTGACCTACCCACATGGCACCCGAGTAATGCGAAAAGCCATACAGCGAAGGCAGCTTATCGTATTTTTTGCTGTACGCCTCAACAAAGGCACGGGTTTCTTCGTTGTCAGAGCCTTCGGCAAAATGCGCTGAGGACACAATGCCTTCGCATTCATCACCCGACGTGCGGATCACGGACTGGTCGGTAAAGTTCATGGCGCCCAACAGCGGGATTTCGCCCTTGAGGCCAAAATCGTCATACTGCTTCATAAATCGGGAGGCATCGGCGCCCAGCTCCATGGCAAACACGGCGTCCAGGTCCATGCCGGCCAACTGGCCGATGTAGGGGCTGAAGTCAGACGTATTAAGCGGGTTCCATAGCTGGCCCACCACTTCCCCACCGCCTTCGTCAAACACCTGCACAAATCCGGCGCACTGCTCATGACCAAATGCATAGTCTTGCGCAATGGTGGCCACACGTTTGTAACCTTGCTTAAGCGCCCAGTCGGCCAGGGGACGCGGCATTTGGCTGGCGGTATAGCCGGCCACCCGAATTACGTTGCGGATACGCTGACGTTGAGTCAGATCGTCAGCCGCAATGACGGGAATAAAGTACGGCACGCCATTGTCTTTAACGTAGTTGGCCACGGCCAGCCCGGTATTGGCCAGCAAATTACCAAACAAGAAGTCAACGTCGCGCTGCTCGACCAAACGGCGGGCCTTTTGCAGGGTGGTGTCCGGGTTGCCGGCATCGTCTTCGACAATGACTTCCACCTTGCGTCCGCCAATGGTGTTGTCGTGCTCTTCCCAATACATGTTAAAGCCTTCGACCACCTCGCGACCCCCTGCTGCCACTACGCCACTAAGCGGCGCCATCAGCCCAATGCGTATGGGGTCGTCTTGTGCCCGCACAATTGCGGGGAAACCCAGCATACCGGCGGCAGACATGGTTGCCATGGCGCCGGTGGACTTAATAAATTGTCTGCGTTTCATTGTGAACTCCTCTGTCTCCCGGGCCGCTGCCCGGCTTTGGTTACGATTTAGCTGGCCTTTTTGCGACCAATTTTTCTAAAGGCGCCCAGGACACCTTCGGGCGCCACCACCATGGTGACAATAAACATCAGGCCTAACACCATGGGCCATCTTTCGGTGTACATACTGACAATGTTCTCCAGCAGCACAATGGCAGCAGCGCCAATAAACGAGCCAAACAAGGTACCTACCCCGCCCACAATAGCCATCAACAGCCCTTCGACAGACTGTGAGAGCTCGACGGTGGATGGGCTGACAAAGTTGTTGAACAGCGCGTATAGGGCACCGGCCACACCGGCAAAAAACCCGGTCACGGTAAAGGCAACAAACATATGAAAGCCACAGGCGTACCCCAGGCTGCGCATGCGGCTATCACTATCGCGAATACCGCGCAGAGTCAGGCCGAATGGGGAATGGACAAAGCGCCAAATTAAGGCTGAACCAACCAGCACCACGCCCAGGCAAACGTAGAAAAAGACGATGGGATCAGCCAAAATTTCTGGCCGGCCCACACCGCGCAGGCCATTTTCACCACCGCTTACGCTAGTCCAGCGTAAGGCAACTCCCCAGAAAATCATGCCCAGCGCCAGGGTAAGCAGCAGGAAGTACACATCGGTGACACGCGATGCCAGCAAACCAAACACCGCGGCCAGCAACGTGGACGCCAAAATACCCAGCAGCATGCCGGTCCAGGGCGAGCCGCCCATGACGGCTGTCCAATACACCACCACATAGGTGGATGCACCAAAAATGGCGCCGTGCCCCAGTGACGTGCGTCCTGCGAAGCCCGCCAAAATGTCGATGCACATGGCAAACAGCGCAAAGATGATGATCTCGTTCGCTACGCTGACCTGATATTTGGTGGCAAACAAGGGGATCACACCAAAAACCACAGCTACCACGGCCAAGGCAATCATGACCGGCTTATTGCGTGAAAGCGCGCTTGCCCTCATCACACCACTCTCCCAAACAGCCCCAGTGGGCGAAAGGCCAAGATCAAGGCCATGGGCCCGAAAATGACGAAATATGCCAGTTCAGGGAACAACACCTGGCCAACGGTATTAAGCAGTCCAACCAGCAAGGCACCTACGGCCGCTCCAGGCAAACTGCCTCGACCACCGATAATGACCACGGCCAACGAAAACACCAGAATTTCGGAGTCTGCGGTTGGATACAATGTCAGAAACGCACCACCGACTACGCCGCCCAGCCCTGCCAGGGCAGCGCCCAGCATGAAGGTGGCCAAAAATACGGTGCGCACATTAATGCCTAATGCCTCGACCATTTCGGCATCGTCCACGCCGGCCCGAATGAGGGCGCCCAGCCGTGTACGGCTAAGCAACAGCCACAGACCAATAAACACCACGATGCCAAGCACCAGTACAAAGGCCCGGTACTTGGGATAAAACAGTGGGCCCAGCTTGACTGCGCCGCGCAGGATCTCGGGCGTCTGGATAGAAAAGGTGTCGCCACCCCAAATAACCAGGGCCAGGTCGTTAAGCACAAACACCACACCCAGCGTAAGCAGCACCTGCCGCAGTGCATTACCGCGCACAAAGCGCAGCAAGCCCACGTCAAGCACAAGCCCCATAATGGCGACAACCACCATGGCACCCACAACAGCCAACACAAAGCTGCCGCTGGCGCTCACGATGGAATAGCCAATGTATCCACCAAACAGATACAGGGCACCATGCGCCAAGTTGACGATACGCAACAGGCCAAAGACCAGCGTAAAGCCCGAAGCAACAATGAACAGCAGTGACGCCAGCGTCAGGCCATTCATAAACTGAATGAGGCCGAGTCCTCCCACCTCAGTCTCCTTTCAGTGCGTTGGGGCGCTGGTCCAGATACCAGTCGTAGATTTGTTCGCCCGTCCAGAACGCCACATCAGGCAGGCTGGAAATTTTCTCAAGGATGCGCCGGAAATGCCCGGCACGATGTGGTGCACCCATAATGTAAGGATGCAGCACCAAAGCCATGACGCGGGCCGAGTTGGCGCTGTCGTCATACATTTGACGAAACTGGTCCATGGCGCGGTCATGATATTCGGACGCTTTGTGATGCTGAATGAGCATCATGGCAACATCGTTGCATTCTTGTGTATACGGAATATTCACGATGGGGCTAGTGCGTGTTTTAAGCACAACCGGCTCGTCATCCATGACCCAGTCACACACGTACTCAAAACCTTCTTCGACCAGCAAATCCGGCGTTTCCCAGGTCTCGGTTAGTCCAGGCCCCAGCCAACCGCGCGGTGCCTTGCCCGTAAAAGCCTTGATGACCTCAGCCGTCTTGCGGATATCAGCACGCTCGTCCGGGACTTTTTGCATGTTTTTTTGGCTATAACCATGGCCCATAAACTCCCAGCCCCGATCCAGCGCTGCTTTGGAAATGGCCTCGTAGGTCGTGACTGCTTTGCCATTGATGGCCAGCACCGCTTTAATGCCATGGTTATCCAGCATCTCGAGCAAACGCCAAAAACCCACCCGGTTGCCATATTCATGCCAGGCCCAGTTGGGGATATCGGGCGTTGGCGCACCGCCTGCTGGCGGCGTCAGCACCGTTCTTGGCATGGTTTCGCGAGGGTCCCATTCTTCGATATTGACAATGACCCACACCACCATGCGCTTGCCGTCGGGCAGCTTTAATGCGGGGCGGTCGGTAATGGCAGAGTACGAAATCCGTTCTGTAGGCAGCATCAGTCTGACTCCTTTGCTGGTCCAATCGAAATGGAAAATGGCGCAAGGCCCTGGATGTTGACCGTGATCTGGTCGCCTGGCACGACGGCGCCCACACCTGCCGGAGTGCCAGTCATGATGATGTCACCCGGCATGAGCGTGTACTGCGCTGAGAGCTTGCTCACAATCTCAAAGGGGTCCCAGATCATTTGCTCCAGATCGACCTGCTGGCGCTGTTGTCCGTTAACAGACAACGTAATGGCGCCTTCAAGCAAATGACCCGAACGTGCCACCGGAGTAATGGCACTACACGCAGCCGATGCATCAAAACTCTTGCCAATCTCCCAGGGCTTGCCTTCTTTGAAGGCTTCGCTCTGACGGTCCCGGCGCGTTAAATCAACGCCTGCGGCATAGCCAAAAATCACGTCAGCTGCCTGCTGCACGGACACATTGCGCGCCGGCTTGCCTATGGCCACCACGAGTTCGCCTTCAAATTGAAAGTCATCCGTCATGGGTGGGTAAGGCACAACCGCATCGTCAGTCACGACCGCATCACGTGGTTTTTGAAAGAAAAATGGCGGATCCCGTTCGTCGCCTTCCTTCATTTCACGAATGTGCTCAACATAGTTGCGCCCGACACAGTAAACACGCCGAACCGGAAAACGGGCGTCATCCGAGACGACTGCCAGGGTGACAACTTCAGTTTCAAAAATCAGATCCACGAGACCTCCTGAGGGATCGAGGTGTGTTCACACACCATTTTTATATGCAATCTATTTGTTTATAGCCATAAATGTATACATATTCTAGAGAACAATTCACTGATTTTTGTATTTTTCAGCAAAAAAGCCCTATAAATAAGGGATATCCCTAGGGCTTCTTGTACTCAAACATTTGTTTCTTCCTAAACCTCACCCCTATTTGGATACAATAGAGCCAACCTTACCTATCAATCTGTTGCGCAGACACCACCCCTGTCTGTCTGCAGCACGATGTGGTTTTCGTGTAACCCCCACCCCACGCTTACGCCATGTTGAATGAACAAGTACCCGCAACCAACGACCTGCCCACCCGCACTGTATCCATCGCCGAGGCATTGAGATCAGCCATCCTGTCTGGCAACCTGTCTCCTGGCGAGCGCCTGCGGGAGATGGAATTGTCAGCCTGGCTGGATGCGTCGCGCACCCCAATTCGTGCTGCACTGCAGGCTTTAGCAGGAGAAGGCCTGGTTACGCACATCCCTAACCGTGGGTACTACGTCTGTGAGTTTTCAACGGACGACATCATCCAGGCGTATGAAATTCGCTCGGTTCTTGAGGGCCTGGCCGCGCGAAGAGCAGCGCAACGAGGCTTTAATCACGCTCAGCGTGTCAAAATGGAAGACGCCCTGGAACGGGGCGATGCCCTGCTAGAGCGGGGCGAGCTCACTGCAGACGACCGGCCAGAATACGGTGAAATCAACAACACGATCCACGAGGTAATCCAGGACGTTTCTGATTCGCGCATGCTTAAGAAGATGTTGCGAATCTCATACCAGGTCGCCCCTTCCTCGCACCGCAATGTGATTGCGTTTGACCATAAAGATGTGCGGCGCCGGCACGATGACCACCACCGGATTTACGAGGCCATTCTGGATCGCAATGGCTCGCGCGCCGAGCTGCTGATGCGTGATCATGCAGAAAGCGTCAAGATTTCTTTGATTAGGTCGCTATCGACCCGCCGCGTGATTGATGCGCAAGCGCTAGGCGGATCTAAAAACCAAAAAAATTAGTTTTGCCAGCTTACAGGCCTTTTGTGCGCGCATGGGCAGTGCGACAGGTACGGCAATTTAAGCTAAAATGTTGGGCTTCACGACAGCGGAAGCGTGCCAGAGTGGTTGAATGGACCGGTCTTGAAAACCGGCGACGGGGCAACTCGTCCGTGAGTTCGAATCTCACCGCTTCCGCCA